>CAZPTO010000054.1:0-13464 GCA_964589155.1 uncultured Bacteroidaceae bacterium
GCGAATGATCGGGGTTTCCCCGGTCTTCCAGGCCAACCAGCTGACCCAGGTGATCAGGGATGTTGTGCTGATCCCCGCCGGAGTGCATGCCGGAACAGGATCCGATGTCATCACGGGGGTGCTGATTGCGCTTGTCGTGGCACTGGTGCTGTTTGGCGGCATCAGGAGGATCGGGAAGGTGACCGGACGTATGGTCCCCATCATGGTGGTGTTATATATCGGCACGGTTTTGTTTATCCTCGCCACCAACGCAGATCAGATCATCCCGGGATTTAAGCTCATTTTTCATGATGCTTTCACTGCAGACTCCGTACTTGGCGGTGCCGTGGGAACACTCATTATTACGGGGGTCAGGAGAGCCGCCTTTTCTAATGAGGCAGGCATTGGCACCGCGCCCATGGCCCATGGTGCGGCAAAAACCAACGAGCCGGTAAGGGAGGGGCTTGTCGCCATGCTGGGGCCGATCATTGACACGATATTTGTATGTACCATGACTGCCCTGGCGCTTATCATTACCGGTGTTTGGCAAACCAGTGATGCCGATGGAATTTCATTGACCGCATCGGCATTTGAATCGGCCATCCCCGGCTTCGGAGCTATCCTGCTGACCATCTGTGTCTCTGTATTCGCCATCTCTACCATGCTTTCCTTCCCGTATTACGGGACCAAATGCTTCTCTTTTGTTTTTGGTGCCAGGTATGATTTTATTTACAAATGGCTGTACGTGATCGTAATCCCGCTGGGCGCAGCTGCCACGCTTGGGTTCACGGTCGGTATTTTCGACGGTGCCTATGCGTTGATGGCCTTCCCGACGATGATCTCGGCATTATTGCTTTCGCCTAAGGTGATTAAGGCTTCTAAGGATTATTTCGCACGATTGAAAGCGCACGGAAACGAATAAGATGAGACTATCGCCGAGGAAGTTGTGAAGGGAGTATCCACACTCGTTGCGAGTTACGCCCGGGGTTGCAGGATGAAGATCAGCGCTCCAGCTTCCTGAAAGCCCTTCTCAGTTCACGCATATTAAACGGCCTGGCAATAATTTTGCGGTCACGGTCGAGGAGAAACATGGTGGGTGTTGCGTAAATATTATACTCCTCTGCGCTCTGCCCCTCCCAGCCCATTGGTTCATGTCCATTGATCCAGGGAGGTCGCACAGTGCGGATATACTGTATCCAATCACTCTTGACGGTATCGATGGAAACGGCAAATACTTCTGTATCAGGTGGCCTGTCATTCTCGTACCATTCATGGATCTCCGGGGTCATCTCCCGGCAGTGTTCACAATAGGTGGCCCAGAAAACAAGCAGCGTATAATCAGCATCCACTTCTGAAAGCCGTACCACCTGGTTGTCTACGTTCCTGACGATGATATCCGCTCCCGTTTGTCCCTCGGCCATCTTGCGATATCCTTTTACCCGTTCCACGGCGAGCTCAACCACATCGGTAGTGCAGGTTTCATCCACGTAGGTATCCACAATATAGGTCTGCACCCTTTCCATGCCAAACGATTCGAAACCTTCCAGCATATACTCAACAGCAAAGGACCGCAGCTCCGGATCTCCCGAAACATTGGCCATGATCATGTCTACTGCCTCAATAAATGCATCTTCCTGTTCACTGAATGTATACTCCTGACTGCGGTAGAGCCTGAGGTATTCTATAATTTTACCGCTATAGACCGGTGCATTTAGAAGCATCGGGTCATCAATGGGCGCACGCTCAAAGAAATGTTCCCTGAGATATGCGAGTCGCCCGGGACCCTTCATACCAGGTTGCAGGGTTACTGCGCGGTATGAATCAATGATCCTGGAGGCATAGAGTTCGGGATGGTCGCCCGTGAGGGCCAGGATAAATGCATCCCGATCCTCCTGTAATTGTACAAAATGAGATGCAGCATCGGTGTAGAATTGATCCCCGGGAGGATATCGATCCATCAGCGGGTACAAGGCATTCATCCTTTGTTCATAAGTGCTTTCATAATCCCTGAAGATCCCCAGCAGCCTGTTCTCTTCAGAATTTGTAAAACCGGCAGTTCCGGGAATATCCTGGTACTCCGCATAGATCTCGAATGATTCACCCGCCCAGACGAATTCAATGTAGCGGGTCTTGTTTTCCGCCTGGTGCTGATCCGATCGCTCCATATCAATGCGGTACATCCCATCCGGCTGGTGTGATTCAAGGTAAAAATAAAATGAGCCATTGATTGCACCGATGCTGTCGATGATATTGTATGTATTTGTATTGTACCGGGAAAGATATACCATCCCGTCCGGAAGTCCCTCGATGAGCACCTGCAACCTGTATCCCTGGGCTTTCGCAGGTACTACAAACACTAATAACAATATGACACAGGCAATTCTTTGCATTCGTTTATATATCATTCCTATTGTCTTTGCTCCGCTGAACCTTTAGCTCGGTGAAGCCAAATTTCTATGGTCCATGATAAGCGTTTCATTTACATTGTTGAATTTATAAAAACTACGGGACTATGCCAACCTGAATAGAGGTATTATAAGATCGAAAGTTTTATAAACGTGATCGAAATTCATCAGGGCCTGATCGGTGTGCCATCGCTACTTCGCACCTGTGTCCAGTTGTAATTATATTCAGGATACGAATATTTCCGCGCCAGTTCTTCGTTGATGTCAACGCCCAGCCCCGGGGGCCTCATTGACAAATAGGTTCCCGTTCTCAATGTGCGGAGTATCGGGAAAAATTGTACAGTCTCTGGGTGATGGTTTCTATCCATTCATGGGGGGTATTGAATAATTCTCCCATGGCTATAGGCGCTGCCGGATTACCTCCCTGCGGTCAGTGAGCCGGGAACCCTCCGGATTACCTCCCTGCGGTCGGTGAGCCAGAAGGGGGGGAGACTTAAGACCTGAAAACCCATGATCCTTCCTCGCGTCAGGATCAGTTTTTCTGTTCTGGCCCTCTCTTACGAATGCAAGCATTCGCCGTTCGGGCCAGAACAGAAAAACCCGCATCGCAGTTGCGATACGGGTTTTCAGGTCTTGTGGGAACTGCTGGATTCGAACCAGCGACCCCCTGCTTGTAAGGCAGGTGCTCTGAACCAGCTGAGCTAAGCTCCCAAAGCGGATGCAAATATAAATTGTTTTTTTTATATAGCCAAGAAGAAAACGAGGATAATATTTCTACAATAAAGCTTTCGCCGGAAACGGCTTGATGCGGCTATTTCGGGAAGATAGTGCCGGGACAGACAGCATCTAATTAAAGGTGGATTCGCCGGGCATGCGGAATAGTCACCCCCCTGGAAGAAGGTTCCTGTCATCCATAAGGAAGCAGCGTGAAGTCATATTTCTTTTGTATATTTCTGTTCGAATCAAAACAAGCAACTATGAAAATCCACAAACTGCTGTCCCTGGCAATCGTCACCACATATTCTGTCCTGCTTTTCAATGGATGCACCTCTGAAAAGGCAGATTCAGATCTCACTTATAAAGTCGACTCCACCTACTTCGCCATGAACCCGATGGACATCGACTTTGACACGTATGAGATGGAGATGATCAGCAATGCGCTGGGAGAATATATCGAATCATATCGTGAATACCGGAAGATCCAACTCCCCAACAGCGTTATGCCTGCATTGCGCTTCGACCCGCTCCCGAAAGGATTCGAGGTTCCGCCACCCACGGCTAAAATGAACTGGCAGATCCCAAAAGAGGTTGAGAAGCCGGAAACAAATCCAGACCTGGCCTATATGTCCATACCGGAACTGGCCGCACTGCTCCGTTCGCGCGAAGTCACTTCACTGGAGCTGACCGAATTCTACCTCGACCGCCTGAAAAAACATAATCCCAGCTTGCATTGTGTGATCAGCTACACTGAAAAATATGCCCTGCAGCGCGCTGCTTTGATGGACCTCGAACTGGCAGGAGGGAAAGACCGCGGGATCCTTCATGGGATTCCCTATGGCATCAAGGACCTTTTTGCGTTCCCCGAATACAAGACTACCTGGGGCGCAAACGCATACAGGGACCAGGAAATCGACGTGAAAGCCGGGGTCATCAAAAAACTTGAAGATGCCGGGGCGGTATTGTTGGCCAAACTCACCCTGGGAGCGCTGGCCATGGGTGATGTCTGGTTTGCAGATACAACAAGGAATCCCTGGAACCCCGAACAGGGGTCCAGTGGATCCTCGGCCGGATCGGCAGCTGCCACTGCTGCCGGACTGGTGCCTTTTGCCATCGGTACCGAAACTTATGGTTCCATTGTCTCCCCCTCCACGCGGTGTGGCGTCACGGGACTGCGTCCCACTTACGGAAGGGTGACGCGTGCAGGCGCCATGGCCCTTAGCTGGAGCATGGACAAAGCAGGCCCCATTTGCAGGAGTGCTGAAGATTGTGCAATCGTATTTGATGCCATCAGGGGAGCAGATCCCAATGATCCGACCCTGATCAAAGCCGGGTTTTCATACACGGAAGTCGATCCTTCCGAACTGCGGATCGGATATTTCAAGGATGCCTTTAAAGAAGACTACCCATTTAAAGAGCAGGACCGGCAATCCCTCGAAGTATTAGAGAAAATGGGTGCAGACCTCACCCCCGTTGATCTGGATGTGGAACTCCCTGTCGACGCCATGGTCAACCTGCTGGTGGCCGAAGCGGCAGCTGCATTTGATGAACTGACCCGCAGCAACCGCGATTCGCTTCTGGTCAGACAGGGGGAAGATGCCTGGCCCGCACTCTTCCGGGCCGCCCGTTACATGCCTGCAGTGGAGTATATCCAGGCCAACCGGCTGAGAGCCATGCTGATTGAAGAGTATAACGAGCTGTTCAAATCATTTGATGTGATCATTACCCCCAGTTTTGGTGGTACACAATTGCCTGCGACCAACATGACCGGTCATCCTGTGGTCGTAGTCCCAAACGGCAGTAATGAAGAAGGAAGCAGGACAACGATCTCTTTTCTTGGCAACCTCTTCGATGAGGGAACCATCCTGGCACTCGCAAAAGCATACCAGGATGTCACGGAATTTGATGAAGCCAGGCCACCGCTTTTCTCCGGCGAATAGAATAAAAAAGCCATAAATAAACCATATAAACCCGGAGGATGCCAGGCATTTTAAATTGTCATGCGGTCATGTTGCTTTTCAAAAAAAAGCTATTATCACACGCATCTCCAGAATGTAATCAAGCTATGCCTCAGCAGGGTCTCCAGGCACCGGCACATCTTTTGGCACATTGTTGACCGGTCCGAAATCGTATACTTCTGGCTGGTAGTGCAGATCGGAATTCATCATCTCTTCCCAGGTGGTTTGCTTCCCGGTGTAGGCGGAAATGCGTCCCATGATCGCAGTCAGCGTGGAAGATGCCACATGCTCAGCTTCATTAACTGGTGTGTCTCTGCGGATGGCATTGACCAGGTGGACATGCTCCTGGACATAAGGTGAATTGTATTTCTCATCCAGCGCATTTTTCTCTTCATCCGTATCGGGACGCGGATTATCCGAGGTTTCTGCAAGTACCGTTCCGTCATGCCTGTATATTTTACTGCGACAATCCGTACGACCTTCCGTTCCCATAATATACTCGGAAACATTGCCATGGGTTCCGTTGATCTGGCGGCACATGGAGTGCATATGTGTTCCGTCCTCGTATATGAAATCAACAGAGAAATTATCATACTGGTCACCAGTGATCCTCCGCTGGCGGGATCCGTATCCTACAGCCTGGGTGGGATAGACATCTCCTTTGAACCAGTTGATCACATCGATGTTATGCACATGCTGTTCAACGATGTGGTCGCCCGAGAGCCACATCCAGTTCACCCAGTTCCTGATCATGGCTTCCATCTCCGACCATGCCGGATCGGGATTTACATGCCAGAGTTTTCGGGAGTCCCAGTAGGCGTATCCTGCTACGAAGTCGCCAATGGCACCGGCCTTCACATGCTCGTACATTTCAAGATAGTTCCACCGGTGACGACGTTGTGTTCCTGCCACAACGCTGAGTCCCATGGAATCGGCCTGTTTTCCTGCGACGATGATCCTGCGGGCACCTACCGGGTCAACAGCAACAGGCTTTTCCATGAAAACATTTTTGCGCGCCTTCACTGCGGCCTCAAATTGCTCCGGCCTGAAATGCGGTGGCGTGGCGAGGATCACATAATCAATATCCTCTGCCAGTACTTTTTCATATGCATCAAAACCAATAAAACACTTTTCGTCGGCCAGCTCAACATTCTCTTTATTCTTCAAACTTTTGCGAAATTTATCCATCTTATCCGCCAACAGATCACCTGCCGCAACGATCTCCAGGTTATCGCCTGCGTTAAGAAAGTCAGTAGCTGCTCCGGTTCCCCTGCCACCGCATCCTATCACACCTGCCCTGATAGGCTTTCCGCCATCCGCCCTGCGGGGAGGCGGTATAAAAGAGACTTCTGATTTTTTATCTGAACACGATGCAGCCAGCCCTGCCACACCAACGATCCCGGCCGCGCCAATTGCTGTGGTGCCCAGGAAATTTCTTCTTGATACTGATTTTTTTTCCATTGGTATTATTTAGTAATTAACTGATCATCATATTCGCAAACTACCCTGAATCCAACATGATTGCAGTCGGAGTACCACCACAGGCTCTTGGGAATCTGGGGATCTGTCCTGAGCCATGCATCATGATTTGTCTTGTTCCGGTCGGTAACCCTCAGATCTTCAGCGCTGCTGAGAAACGAGCCTCCCCGTATCACGTGCTCTTCTCCTCCTTCAACAACGAGCGGATTTGAAACCGGTCCGGGATACTTTGCATAGGCATCCTCAATGTAGATATCCTGACAGAATTCTGCAACATTTCCCAGCATATTTTTCAAACCGAAAGGATTTGGCCGGACCTCCCCGGGCAAATGTGTCCTGCCTTTTGAGTTTTGCTTATAGATCGCATAGGTGTTGATCACGGAAGTATCCACTCCAAAAAGTTTCGCCCGCAATCCGGCATCTGTATAATCTTTCACCTCACCTTCAAAGAAATAGGGACCGGTGGTTCCTCCCCGTGCTGCATATTCCCATTCCGCTTCTGTCGGAAGCCTGTAGGATTTGCCGGTGACAACAGACAGCCATTCACAGTATTTTTCTGCAGCGTAGAAGGTCATGGTGATTGCCGGCCGCTTCCCTGTGCCCCATCCCTGGTCGGGATTTCCATAAGGAGGTGTAGCTCCCGAAAGACCGTCAACACCCTCCAGGATCCCGATATCGGTGGTCCTTCCCTCACCCGCGGTCTGGCCATACCAGGCCTGGAATTCATCCCAGGAAACCTCGATCTCGGAAATAAAAAACGGATCCACTGTCACTTCCCGGGACGGAAGCTCATCCGGCTGGGCAAATTTATCATCTGCAGCAGCCCCCATGGTAAAGGTGCCCCCCGGAATGGCTTTCATATTGAATGAAACCGCGGACAATGGAATCCGCTCTGTATAATCTTCAAAAGCCCCTACCACCGTGGGCTGCATATAAACCGTATCTGGCAAAGCCTCTGTAGTTCCAAAATCAACATTGGCAGCGTGGAGCACACCTTCGTGGTAATGACCGGCATCGATATGACATTTAATACAGGAGACCGCTCCTTCCTGCTGCTCATAATACAGGTGCGCATCCATTCCTTCATGGGTGATCTCCAGTGGATAAAGGTTTTGATGACAATGCACACAGGAAACATCCTTTGTAAAATGAACCGCGTTCTCGGGACGTGATTTCAGATCCCAGTTGAAATCAGCCGAGTCCTTGAAAATGGCTCCGTACACATCACGTAATCCTGTCACCACTTTTGCAGGAAGATATCCTTCTCCCTTGGGTGGAAGATGACATTCCACGCAATGTACAATGGTCCCCGAACCGGTACTGTAGTGTACTCCCTGTTTCCAGCTCTCTGTGGAATGGGGATGGAAATGGCACTTGTTACAAAATTCATCGGTGGAGGTGGCCTCCACAACTTTATTGAATCCCAGCAAAATAAGAACCCCCAGAACCACTCCTGTAATGAGTGTCCAGACCTGGATACGTTTGAATAATTTTTTTGACATTGACTGTTTCTGAACCTGAAAACAGCCATAAAGCTAGTGATTAAATCAATTGGATCGCACATCCATCTGCACCCGCATCTAATTTATTCCAAATCTAAAAAGCTTCATTCCACTGACCGTTCATGCAGTCAATGATCTTCAGGTCGGCATCCAGGATCGGATATTGATCAACCTCCTGTCTGCGGATCCATCTGTATGATTTGTGCTGCTGTAATTCAACTGCACCAGATTTCAATGTGCAAATGAAAGGGATCAACTTGATGAGGTCCTTTCCGTAATTATGGACCACAGTAGGCAGTAACCGGTCAACTTTGATTGCAGCATGCAGTTCTTCATGTATTTCCCTGATAATACATTTCTCAGGGGATTCTCCCGGTTTCAGTTTTCCCCCGGGAAATTCCCAGTAAAGGGGATGCGGCATGGTCTCACTGCGCTGTGTAATCAGTACCTCCTCATCCCGCATAATTATTGCACATGCTACTTCGATCATAACTGCTGGTCTGCTAACAAAGGAACAATTTTAACGCAACATTGGTTGCTGCAATAGTGAGCATATTGATCAAGTACATTCTGGCTTCCCCGGAAAGATTCCAGAAATAGACGAAACAACAATCCCTACACATAGATGGGTCAAAAAATTCCACGAAAGTGCAAAATCAGTTGATATTATCTTAGTTTTTTGGGGTAATCAAATTCCGTTTCCATGATACGGGCAAAGAAAATGTTGTTCCAGGCCTCACAATCCAGGGTCAGCGACACCACGCCGGCTGTGGGGACATTGTCGACCCGGGGCTCAAGAAAACGATTGGCAAATTGCGTAAATCCGGGATTATGTCCGAATATTGCCACCGAGGCCACGTGGTCCTCCACCTCGGCAATCGTGCCGGCGATGTCCTCGATCTCCGGGAGGTACAGTGATTTTCTGACGAGCAGGTTTTGGTCGTTCAATTCCCATGTCCTGTACATGATAATAGCCGTATGCAGCGCCCTGTTGGCGGGGCTGCTGATGATCATTTCAGGGACCATGTTGCGATCTGCAAGCCTGGCAGCCATTTCATAAGAATTCCTCACTCCCCGCTCAGTAAGCGGCCTGTCGATGTCAGAAACGATTGAATCCCAGCTGGATTTACCGTGACGGATGATAAACAATTTCCTCTGCATATTGGATGTTTAGAATCTCACCCGCAAAGATAGTAAATCGACCAGTTTTATCAGAGTAAATTGCTTGCTAAATCGGCAAGATAGCTACGCTCCCCCTTCACCAGGTGCACATGCGCGAAAATATCCTGTCCCTTCATCCGGTCGGCAAGGTAGGTAAGCCCATTTGATTTGGTATCGAGGTAGGGTGAATCGATCTGCTGAATATCGCCTGTAAAGATCAGCTTGGTGCCCTCACCTGCCCGTGTGATAATGGTCTTCACTTCATGCGGTGTCAGGTTCTGCGCTTCATCGACAATGAAGATAACCCTGGAAAGGCTCCTTCCCCGAATGTAAGCCAACGGGGTGATCACCAGCTTTTCTGACTTCTGCATCTCCTCGATCCTTGTAAACTCCTTGCTTTGCTGCTTAAAATTCTGCTTAATGACCGAAAGGTTATCGAAAAGTGGCTGCATATAGGGGCCGATCTTTTCTCCAACGTCGCCGGGAAGAAACCCGATATCGCGGTTGGAAAGCGGCACAATGGGACGCGCCAGGAAGATCTGGGTATACAATTTACGTTGGTGGATCGCAGAAGCCAGTGCCAGCAAAGTTTTACCTGTTCCTGCTTTCCCGGTAAGTGCCACCAACTGAACTTCCGGCCGCATCAGTGCATCGAGGGCAAATGCCTGCTCTGCATTCCGTGGCTCAATGCCATAGGTTTTTATCTTTTCAACGCGGTTGATAAGCCTGTTGAATGGATCATAGTGGGCCAGGGCACTGACCGATTCATTGCGAAAGATATAATACTGGTGGGCCACAGGCTCTTTTTTGATGCCAAATTTGGAGCGGGGCAGACCATCATACTTCTCATACAACCCGGAGATGACCTCAGGTTTTACATTCTCATTGATCTTCACCCCTTCATAAATATCCTGGATATTCTCCACCATATCATTATGGTAATCCTGCGCCATGATGCCCAGGGATTTGGCCTTCATCCGGAGGTTAATGTCTTTGGTAATAAGAATGACCGGGTTTCCGATGCGTTTGTTATGCAGTTGTTCCGTGATCGCGAGAATGCGGTGATCGGGAGTATTCTCAGGAAAAGAGGAAGCAAGTTTTTCAGATGGTAGGGTGCCCGTTGCAATGCTCAATTTACCCTTTCCGTTGCCCAGTCTGAGTCCCCCGTTAAAAAGCTTATCACCTGAAAGTTTATCCAGTTCACGGGTAAACTCCCGGGCATGCAGATTAATAATGTCATTCCCCTTTTTAAACCTGTCAAGCTCCTCCAGCACCGTGATGGGAATTACAATGTCGTGTTCCTCGAAATTGTAAATGCATTTGTAATCGTGAAGAAGTACATTGGTGTCGATTATGAAAGTCTTCTTGACTTTTCCTTCTGATTTTACCATATTTGCCCCTGCCTTATTGGAAGTATTCCTGGGTTCAAAATTAGCATTATTTGATCCCTTTACATGAAGGTTTTATTCACATTCAATCAAGTTTTAAACATAGTTATCAACCATGAAAAACAAGACACCGCTTCACTGGATCCATACCAGGAGAAGCATCCGGAAATACACGAGCAAGGTTATTCCAGACAGTGCCATTGAAGAGATCCTCAGGGCGGCCATGTATGCACCTTCAGCAGTTAACCGCCAGCCCTGGCATTTCATCGTGGTCACTGACCGCGATTTACTCAACCGCATCATGGAGATCCATCCCAATGCCTCCTTCCTGGAAACAGCCAGTCATGCAATCCTGGTCTGCGGCGATGAGCAATTACAGCACGATGAAGGCTATTACGTCGTGGACTGTGGTGCGGCCACGCAGAATATGTTGCTTGCTGCCCACATGCTGGGCATTGGTTCCTGCTGGATAGGAATCCACCCAAGAGAAAAACGCAAACAGTTGTTCTCGGAATTGTTCGGATTGCCGGATCATGTACACCCCTATGCACTGGTCTCACTTGGATATGCGGCGGAAGAAAAAACGAAACCGGAGCGTTTCAGTCCGGAAAAGATCCATTACAACTCCTGGGGAAACATATAACCCGGACAAAACGAAAAACCCGGCCATGAATTACGAAGAAACCATCGATTTCCTGTTGAGCAGTCTGCCCATGTTCCAGCGGACCGGCAAAGCTGCTTACAAGGCCAACCTCGACAACACCCATGCACTGGACCAGGTCATGGGACATCCACACAAGAAGTTTAAATCGGTACATATTGCCGGTACCAACGGGAAAGGTTCGGTGAGTCATATGCTGGCCTCCGTACTACAGGAATCAGGCTACCGGACAGGGCTCTACACTTCGCCACACCTGCTGGATTTCAGGGAGCGGATCCGGATCAACGGACATATGATCGGCAAGGACCAGGTGGTTGGTTTCGTGGAGCAACACATGGAAGCGATCGAAACAATCCAACCATCCTTTTTCGAGATAACTGTTGCCATGGCCTTCGATCATTTTGCCAGGCAACAGGTCGATGTTGCAGTTATAGAGACCGGCATGGGCGGCAGGCTGGATTCGACGAATATCATTTCACCCGAAGTTTCAGTTCTGACCCGCATCTCGTTGGATCATACCGAATTCCTGGGTGACACGGAAGCGCTTATTGCAGCTGAAAAAGCCGGAATTATCAAGGAAAAAGTCCCGGTTATTGCCGGAAATAACAGCGAAACGGTCAACCATGTATTCAACGAAGCGGCCACCCAAAAGAATAGTCCGATCCGCACTGTAACAGATGACCGCATATTTACCTTTCAGACCTTTGCCGGTGAACGATATTCTATCTTTCATTTCCTGAACCTGGCCAACCAGAAGCGTGAATCGTACAAGACAGACCTGCTTGGCCGGTATCAGCATGAGAACCTGAGCCTGGTCCTGACCACCCTCGAGGTGCTGAGGGCAAGCGGCTGGCAAATTCCTGTCAACGCGACAAAGAACGGGCTCCAGCATACAAAGAAAAACACATTTCTCAGGGGACGATGGGAGGTCCTGGGTGCCAATCCACGCATCATCTGCGACACTGCCCATAATGCTTCCGGGGTGAAAGCTGTGATGGAACAGCTGCAACAGACCCCCTCCAGGAAACTGCATATTGTCTGGGGAATGGTGGGTGACAAACCCCTGGAGGAGATCATCAGGTATCTGCCCCCGGATGCTGTTTATTACCTGACCCAGCCATCCATTCCACGTGCCATGCCAGTTGAAAAATTGCATAAAAACGCGGTTGACCAGGGGCTCAATTGCACAAAATACAGTTCTGTACAGGAAGCATTTCAGCATGCGCTGCAGGCGGCATCACCTGAAGATACCCTTTTCATCGGTGGGAGCACCTTTGTTGTTGCAGACCTGCTTACTTTCTTTGAATGATATGTGCACTCGTCCCATTCGCCCCGAAAGACCGTAATTCGCCCCAAATCAATACCTCCTATCCCTTACTTCCCTACATTGTACCGCTTCACTCAAGAAATAGTTGAAAAATCAGTTTCTTTGCACCGGTAAACAATATTGACAGCTAGTAATAGTATTTATGGAATTAGAGAGGATCTGTAAACAGGTCATTGAAGCGGTTGAAGATGCCGGGTCCTATATCCGCGGACAGCAGCAGAACAATGCAGCCCCTGCAATCGAAGAGAAGGGCAAACACAATTTTGTGACCGAAGTAGATAAGACCGCTGAGCAAATGCTGGTCAGTAAGCTGGGCGGTATCCTGCCGGAAGCCGGTTTTATTGCTGAGGAGGGAACCAATGATAAAAAAGGGGCGCAATATAACTGGATCATTGATCCCCTGGATGGAACAACTAATTACATCCATGGCGCCTTCCCTTATGCCGTAAGTGTAGCCCTGGCTGAAAATGACACCCCCATACTGGGCGTCATACTTGAGCTGGGACTGAATGAGTGTTTTTACGGATGGAAAAATGGCGGTGCTTTTCTAAATGGCCAACCCATCAGGGTAAGCCGGAATGATACCCTGAACAGCTCACTGGTGGCAACAGGGTTTCCCTATACAGATTATGACAGAATGGAACGGTTTATGCATTCCATATACTGGTTCCTGAAAAACACCAGGGGATTACGGCGCCTGGGTTCTGCAGCAACAGATATCGCATGGGTAGCCTGTGGCAGGTACGATGGGTTCTACGAATACGGACTCCATGCCTGGGATGTTGCAGCAGGCATCATTATCCTTGAAGAGGCTGGTGGAAAGTGTGCAGATTTCTCGGGGGGAGACCAATACCTGTTCGGCCGAGAGATTATTTGCAGCAATGGAT
>CAZPTO010000055.1:0-13421 GCA_964589155.1 uncultured Bacteroidaceae bacterium
GCCTTGCCCGCCGTACATAGGTACTATGGCAGGCGAGGCCTTGTTCTCGAACTTTTTGATCCAGCCACGACAACTCTATTGACGGACTCTAACTAGGTATATCCCGAACCCGGTATTACTTTTTCCGAACCCCCGGGATTACTTCCTGATATATACCCAGGCGTCGAAAACGATCTCCTCGCGGGCTTTGTACATGGCCTGGATCGCTTCATCCAGGGTACTGTGTGCGCTGAACACCACCAGGTTGAAATTGTAGGGTCCCTGCACTATATCTCCGGTACCCCCTTGCTGTCGCATTTCAGCAGCATAATCGTCGGCGTAGGCACTGTTCTTGAAAGCTCCTGTAATCACGCAATACTTACCCGCAGTTGCAGCAGCTTTCATTTCTTCCTTTAAGGTGTATTGCTCGAGGGCACTGGCGCACTCATCTGCCTTGAGCTTTAAGAGGTCATATTGCTGCTGCAGATTTGCCAGTTCTTCTTCAACAGTTGCTTTCTGGGCGACAAGCGCGTCAACCTCTTCCTGGCTCATAGAAGGTTTATCAAACAGGGAGCAGGAAGAGACGGTCAGTATTACCAGGATCAGGATCGATAGCTTTTTCATGGGTTCTGTTTTAAGTATTATAAATCAAAATTAAAATATTAATCTATTCAACCCCATTAGTTTATTAACAATCCCGTTGCCTTTTATCTTAAAAAAAAATGCCAGTCAGTTGTAAGGATTTAGTAACATCATCGACAGATAGTGAAATAATCTTACAATGAAAATGAAACGGAAGGATCTGGCATTGCTGTTAATTTTGCTCCCGGCTGTGTTATTGCAGGAAGTGATACATGCACAGGAACCTTATTTTGAGTTGCAGGACCTGGACAACCAATGGACCTCGTATAGCGCATTGAAGGGAGAACAGCTGACGGTGATTGATTTCTGGGCAACCTGGTGTCAGCCCTGCCTCCGTTCGCTGCCGGCGCTGAATGATCTTTATAATGAGTACAAGTCCAGCGGAGTCAATTTTATCGGGATCAGTATTGACGGACCACGAAACCAATCAAAATTAAAACCTTTTGTAAATTCGATGGGTCTCGATTACCCCATCCTGCGCGACATCAACAGTGAGATCATGTCGGAAATGAGCGTCACTACGGTACCCACGTTGCTTATCATTGACAAAGAGGGCGAGGTTGTCTTTTACCATGAAGGCTATCGTCCCGGCGATGAAAAATATATTCGGTCGAACATTGAAGAAAATCTCTGAGTATTTTAATGCGAACAATACTACTCATATGCAGTATGCAGCTGGTTGCCTCTAATATGCTGGCACAGCTGACAGGGAACAACCTCTTTGAATTCCAGCTGGGGAACATCCCGAATGAAATACCAGCAGACCTTACCACCCATTATGATCAGCTCAATTTGCGCTATCGATATAAAGCCCTCCAGGCGAACCTGCGTTATGAACATTTTTTCAGCCAGGATGCATCCCGTTCTTATAATCGTCTGACACGATACAGCGTGAAATACCGGAAAAACGGACTCGAGCTTGAAGCAGGAAATTTCAATGAGATCCTGGGCAATGGTCTGCTGCTGCGGACATATGAGATCCCAGCTTCTGTTTTCGAGGACCAGGGGTACAGGGTGAGGTACGGATTCTACCGCGACCTGCGGGGTTTTACAGCAAAATACAATTGGAAGTGGGGATATTTCAAGGCGCTCCGCGGAGTCACGCTGGCCAATACCCTGCCCCCGACGCTGGAAGAACGCGAACGCAGACCTGACCTTACCGAAGCTATGGAAACAGGAGTAAATTTTTTCGGTCAGACCGCAGGACTTGTTGTGATGAGGAATACCAATGACCAGTCAAAAGACAGTTTCTATTCACTGCTATTAAAAGGAAATATTACATCATTGCTCAGCTACAACATTGAATTTGCGCATAATATTGTTCCGGGGAATTCCTGGGTCGGACTGGAAGATGACGCCCGATATGGTATCTATGGATCGCTGAATTACAGTTACGGCAGTTTTGGCTTCAGTGCGGAGTATAAAAATTATCATGACCTGCTCATTGGTGCGGGTATCAGTGATCCCCCCACGCTTGTAAAGGAACATAAGTACAGGCTGCTGAACAGGAACATCCATGTGCCACAGTATTTCAGCGAGCGGGGAACCCAACTGGAAGCCTATTATTCATTCCGGGACGGCTCAAGATTGCTATTGAACTATGCGAGGGCGGTGAATGAATTGAACAGGACGTTTGTGTTTTCCGAATATTTTGCCGAGTATTTTTTTTATGCCGGCAGCAAAAGCACATTGACGATTTTTGCAGATTATTCCAGGGAGCAGATCAAATTTGAGGACCACAGGTATACAGCGGGGTTGACCTGGGAATATGCGTTCAAAGGAAAAAATAGTACACTGCTTAAAACTGAATACCAGTCTGTTGAGCGCAATGTTACAGGACCAGAGGTGTTTCAGAACTTTGCGTTGACCGCAGGGTATGCGCGTTCGCCCGGAACATCGGTCTCCCTTACCTGGGAGCTGAGCTCCGACAGCTATCTCACCGAGGACTCAGATTTCAGGTCCTGGTTGGGATTGAACATCAGTCACCAGCTAAATTCGCGAAATTCCCTTTCCCTGTTTGCAGGTCAGCGTAGGGGAGGGCCGGCATGTACATCTGGCATCTGCTATGAGGTACTGGATTTCCAGGGTGTGGAGATCAGGTTGAAAACAAAATTTTAATCATAAACCATGAATATCATGAAAAAGCAAAAATCAGTACTCACGGGAATTGTAGCAATACTTCTTTTTTTCCCGGTCCGTTCGCAGGATGTCGGCACCATTGCCCCCGGCTTCACAGTCGATCTGCTGGGCGGAGAGCAATTCACCCTTTCAGAACATTCCGGCAAAGTGGTGCTGGTCTATTTTTTTGGAAACGGATGTCCGTATTGTATATCAGCCGGTCCGGATGTAGAAGGAATTTACCAGGAGTATCAATCGAATACTGATTTTGTTGCAGTCGGACTGGATACCTGGAATTCCTCCTCAAATGAAGCATCGGTGGGAGGATTTGCTGCTTCAGCTGAAATTACTTTTCCATTGGCGATCAAAGCAGGATCGGTGGCTACTGATTACGGGACTACCTATGACCGCCTGGCGGTGATCGGTCGGGATGGTATCCTCAGACACAAGGGGAGCGCTGCTGCAGCCAATGATATTGACAATACGAGGGGGGTTATTGAGGGACTGTTGAGAACAACTTCGGTTGACCAATCATCACGTGGAACTTCAGGGTTCACCGTGTATCCGAACCCCGCTTCGGAGGAATTGCGTTTTAGTTTTTATGCCAGTGAGCGCGGGACTTCCGGGATCATTCTGTATGACATTGCAGGGAACGAGGTATTCACGCGGTTTTATGAGCACCAGGTGGGCAAACAGGAATTTACCCTTGACCTTTCTGCCCAGCAGAGCGGCCTGTATCTTTACAGGATCTTTCAGGAAGGAAAAGTCAACACCGGAAGTTTTATTCTTCAGAAGTGATTGGTGGTTTCCAGCGCAGGCTGGAAATGATCGGGAAATGGTCGGAGAACCTGGACTTGATCCGTGTGAAATCTGATGCTACAAGATCATCACTGTACAGGATGAAATCAATCCGGTAAGAGGGCAGATCGCCGGCATAGGTATTGCCGAATCCGTGACCGGCTTCCCTGAAGGCATCGTTCAGTCCTTTTTTTATTCTCCGATACGAATAAGAAGTGGGGGTGTCATTGAAATCCCCTGCTACCACCACAGCATGTGGTGCATCAAGGATGTAATTATGGATGATCTTCGACTGGTCGGCCCTGCGCACAAACGCGTCCTTCAGTCGTTTGCCGATATCCTTTACCTCTTCAATCTGCCTGTCTGAATATTTCAGGGACAGGGTATCCATAAAGCTGTAATTTCGCTGTCCGAACCGGATGGATTGGAGGTGTATATTGAACACTCTAACTGTATCGTTCCCTGTATTAATATCTGTATACACCGCCTGGTTTACGGTATTGTTGAAGGGAATCCGGCTGGTTTTGACAATGGGGTATTTGCTGAAGGTGGCGATCCCCACACCACTGTTGGATCCGCTTTTCACAGTATAATATACAGAATAGTACGGGTATTTTTTTAGTGACCGGCTGATATCCGATTCACGCTGTCCTGCCCGGTTTCTCGTATAGAATTCCTGCAAGCAGAGTATGTCCGGGTCATTACCGTTGATGAGTGTAAAAATACCGGTAGTGGGGTTTTCTTCACTGCTCCATTTGTATTGGTCGAACAACCTTACATTATATGACATGATGCTGATGGATGTTGCGTTATTGTCTTCTCCCGGAGCGTGCTCCCCGGAAAAATTCAGCGGCAGGAAATTCATCAGGTGTCCCCATCCAATGGCAATGGCGATCAGTGAAATGAGCAGCTCTTTCCTGAACCGGATGATCCAGTAGACAAGAAACACAAGGTTGATCAACAGGATATAGGGATATGCGAGTCCAAGGAATGCCGGAAAAAGCAGGGTGGCTGGATTGATAAATGGTGCGGTATAGGTTAGCAGCAGCATTGCTGCAAAAAGGATATTGACGTAAAGAATAAGTTTCCCTGCGATCTTTCTCACAATGCTGCTTCTTTATATCAAAAGTACAATTACTTGAGAAAAAACCCTATCATTTTTTCATATTGAAGAGTTTCGCTTTCTCCGCCTTGGTGAGTGAGTCATACCCTCCCTTGGAGATTTTGTCAAGGATCCGGTCCAGCTCCTGCTGCTCATCAGCCTTCTGTTTATTGTATTCATAATCGTCAGCAGGCCGTTTGTAGCTCACCTTCATTTTTTTCTTCTTTCTGAAAAGATCTGCAAAGCTGTCCATGAACCGGTCAAATCCGCGTGTAATGTCTTTCCCCTGCCTGTAATAATTTGCAAAGAGGAAGCCTACAAGCGCGCCACCAAGGTGGGCGATCTTGCCCCCGGTATTATCGGTGAAATCAAGTATGGTTGAGGTAACGAAAAGAATCAGCGCGATATAGATGATTTTTACCGGCCCGATGAAGACGATGTTCATCTGGCGGTTCGGTACAAGCGTTGCCACGGCAATCACAATCGCCATTACAGAAGCAGATGCACCAGTGGCAATGGATTGTGCCTTTACCTCTTCAAAGAACGGAAAGATATTATAAAACAGGACGAACAGTGCTGCACCCCCCAGTCCGCCAAGCAGGTAGATACCCATGATCTTCTTAACCCCGAACTCTTCGATGAAATACCTTCCGAACCAGTACAGGATCATCATATTGAACAGGATGTGCCAGAGAAATCCATGCGTGAACATATACGTCACAACTGTCCAGGGCCTTTTGGCCAATGCCGAAAGATCGGCGGGAATGGCAAGGAAGTGAAGGATCTCCATGATGCTCTGGTCCCTGCCGATCTGGTTGGCCAGTACCATGATAATCACACCGATGTGCAGGGCAAGAAAGACCCCCACATTGATATAAATAAGTTTGTGTAGTACAGATCCCTCTTTATAGGATTGCTTTATTTCTTCAAAAATGGTCATTCGTGAGCTACATTATTCGCTTCCAAGTTAATAAAACTTGTTGCTGGACTTGTTCCAGTATTTGATCAGAATAAACCCGAACAACATTCCGCCCAGGTGCGCAAAGTGCGCTATGCTGCTGCCTGGTCGGGTTACGCCAAGGTACAATTCGATGGCTCCATACCCGATGACCAGCCACTTTGCTTTGATCGGGAAGGGGAACGGGATGATGAAAAGCGGGGTATTCGGGAAGAGCATTCCAAACGCCAGGAGGATACCAAATACCGCTCCGGAAGCTCCTACAGTAGGTATCCGAAGGGCATTGTACAGTCCCGGATGGGTATTAGCAAGTTCGACGAGGCGCTGGTAGGTGATGGTGTCAAAATTATACTGCGCCTTCACGGCATTGATGGCGCCGGACAATTCAATATGCATCACCAGTTGATGCAGGAATGCCGCACCCAGGCCGGTGACGAAGAAGTAGACCAGGAACCGTTTGCCACCCCAGACACTTTCAAGTGTTTTTCCGAAGATCCACAGGGCCCACATATTGAAAAAGATATGAAAAAAACTACCATGCATGAACATGTGCGTGACCACCTGCCAGGGTTGAAAAAGCGGTGACCCCACGTAGAACATCCCCAGAATGTAATTCAGGTTAGTAGCATTAGTATTTGCCAGGAACCAATAAATAATAAATGCTATTACATTTATGATTATCAGGTTTTTAACCACCGGAGGTGTGTTGCTTGTTCGGCCGAAATAGAATCTACTCATCGATTTTTTTTTCTGATTGGTTACCTATAGAACAAAAATCATGCAAGATGTTTCTCAAAATCTTCAAGTTTAACAATATTCAGTATGGCTTTGCCCCCCGGTGTGGTATTCGGATTGGAGCAGGCAAAGAGCTGGTCGATCAGTTCCTGCATCTCTTTTATGCTGAGCTGTTTACCGTATGGAATGGCTGCTGCGATCGCAGTAGATCGTGCCAGTTTCTCGTGTTGGTCCAGTTTCAGTTCAGACGCAAAATTTTTATATTGTTCCAGCAAAGTTTCAATGACTGACTTGATGTCATGAATGGCAGTATTGGCAGGAATACTGTGGACAATTACGCAATTTTGTCCAAAATCACGGATTTCAAACCCCAGTTTTCCAATTTCATTAACCAGTTCGAGGCACAGTTTATAATCTGAGGTATTCAATTCGATGGTTTCAGGGAACAAGGTGTTCTGTGCATTGATTGCATCTTTCGAAAGAGTGGTAAGGTTTTGTTCATAGAGGATGCGTATATGCGCCCTGCGCTGATCGACCACCATCAAACCTGACTTCACCGGCGTCAGCACATATTTGCCCTTCAGTTGGAGGTAACGGGCCTCCTGGAGGGATCCGTTTGCATGTTGGTTTTTACTTTCCAGGCGGATTCCGTTTTCCTGTTCCCGTCCATTTTCGTCCCGTCCCTGGAATCCCAGGCCGGGTGAAAGATCGTCATTGCTTTTCCTTTCATACAGTTTCTCCCAATCCCTGTGCGCCTCCCTTCTCTGACCGGCACCCTGGTATTTTCCGCTTCCGTCGTTATCGAATGGATTGAATGCAGGATTAATATTTTCCCTGGGGACTGCAATATCCTGGTCTTTTTTCAGTATCGGAATATCGATAATTCCCTCTTTGCTGAAATCAAGGCTGGGGGAGAGGTTATGTTTCCCGATGGCCTCCCTGGTGGCTGCCAGGAGGATTTGCCAGACCGACCGCTCGTCTTCGAACTTGATCTCGGTTTTGGTGGATGAATGTTGATGTCGATGGTGGCAGGATCCGTTTCAAAAAACAGGAAATAACTTGGGAAATGGTCCGGCGGCAGGATCTGTTCGTAGCCTTTCATCACAGCTTTATGAAAATAGGGGTGTTTCATGAAACGGTGATTCACGAACAGGAACTGCTCTCCATAGGTTTTCTTCGCGTGATCAGGTTTGCCTATGAATCCTGTAATTTTGATGATGCTTGTATCCGTCTCGAGGCTGATCAGGTTTTGCTGGATCTGTTTTCCAAAGATTCCTGAGATCCTGGACTTGAGATTCCCGGCAGAGAGATTGAATACCTGGGTATTGTTGTGTATCAGGTGGAATTCTATATCGGGATAGGCCAGGGCTGCATGATTGAATTCGGTGATGATGTGTCTGAGTTCTGTCTGGTCAGTCTTCAGGAACTTCCTCCTGGCCGGGACATTATAGAAGAGGTTCCTGACTGTAATATTGGTCCCTGCCGGGATATTGTCTTTTTCCTGGGCTTCTATTTTTGAGCCACTGATCCGGATCATGGTCCCCAGTTCATTTTCTGTACTCCTGCTTTTTAGCGTTACCTCGGCAATAGCTGCAATGGAGGCGAGTGCCTCACCGCGGAATCCCATGGTGCGGATCGCAAACAGATCCCTGGCATCGGAGATTTTGGAGGTAGCGTGGCGTTCAAAACAGAGGCGGGCGTCGTTTTCCGACATCCCCCTTCCATTGTCCAGCACCTGGATATATGTTTTTCCTGCATCTTTAAGCCGGACCGTGATGGAACTGGATCCTGCATCGATGGCATTTTCGACAAGTTCCTTGACAACACTTGCAGGACGTTGGATTACTTCACCTGCAGCGATCTGGTTCGCTACGGCATCGGGCAATAATTGTATAATATCTGACATTTACCGGTAAAACAAGAGATAGGATAGCAAAAGCAATGCAGCTGCGATCACAGCAAGGCGTATATTGGAGTCGCGTCCGGCTTTCCGACGGCTATTGGAACTGTACTGCCGGAAAGAGCCGCGCTTGATTGTTGAGGAGGATTTCCCAAATGTGACTTCCTGTCCCATTTCGGCCTTGATCCTCCTGATCCTGTCTTCGCGGTCTTCCTTCTCCTGATCCCAATACAACGGTTTGTAATCGAAACGTTTGGGTTCGCTTACCTTGAAAAATCTTGGTATTCCCATTTTTGCATTTTTACGCCGTAAAGTTACCAATTTTTTGATGGAAAATAAAGCTGATTCAGCCCAATAGTGCATCTATACCAACGCACAGTTTTTAAGTACGCGCGGAAAGATTAAATTTGAACTTTGGTGCAATGGCCTGCTGGCTCAGAACCCGGGAAGGCTATTGGCCATGGAAAGAAGGATTTTTACTGTCATGATATTACAAAAAAAACACAGATGAAAGCACGCATCCATCAGCAGCTGTCGGAAGCCCGTGATACACTGGAGCAGTTTATGGGCAATCCCGAAAACATCGCATCTATAGAAAAAGCTGCCGGCATCCTTGCCGGGGCGATCAACGATGGAAAAAAAATCATCTCATGCGGCAATGGCGGGTCCATGTGTGATGCCATGCATTTTGCTGAAGAGCTCACCGGCAAATTCAGGCATGACCGTCCGGCCCTGCCTGCAATAAGTATTTCCGACCCATCGCACATCACATGCGTGGGCAACGATTACGGATATGACGCCATTTTTTCCCGTTTCATCGAGGGAATGGGTGCTGCTGGGGATGTGCTGCTGGCCATCAGTACAAGTGGGAATTCTCCCAATGTGATCAAGGCAGCCGAAGCTGCGTTGGAGAAGGGAATGAAAGTGGTGGCACTTACCGGGAAGACCGGCGGACTGCTTGCCAGGCTGGCCGATGCCGAGGTCCGCGTGGAAGGAGGTAAATACAGCAGCCATGTGCAGGAGGTGCATGTTAAACTGGTGCATATCCTCATTGCATTGATCGAACAGGAGGTGTTGGGGTAGAGTATAGTGCATGGTAGGTGATGGAGCAGATGCGGGGGTAAGTGCATATCAACTGGAAAAGCAGTAGATCAACTGGAAAAGCAGTAGATCAACTGGAAAGTCAGTAGATCTGCTAAAAAGGCAGCAGATCAACGAAAAAGCAATCAATCAGAAAATAGTTCAGTTGGTCTCCCGAGTGGCGCAGTTTTAACAATATTTTTCTGAATTACCGGTTTTTTTCAAGATTGGCCTGAAAATTGTATTCTTAAAATTGAATGTTCATGAATTGAACAAAATGAATAGCGGTAGAATATCCTTCCGGGCTATTTTACAGTCGTACCAAAGATGAAAGATCATGAAAGCTTTATATAAATCCATATTGTTAGCGGTTATTGTTATCATGTCCGTGTCTTGTGGCCGTTCAGGCGATCCGGGTCATTGTTATATTTCTGTAGACTGGGAATATTGGGATGAGGATTATGGAGTGTACTATTATGAAGATGACAATCCTGATGTTCCTGAATCGCAGTTCATCGACCCGGGAATCTATTACGACAGCTATCCGGGATATTATGAATATTACTACGAGGCGGAAGATCCCGACGAGTGGTTCACCTATGAAGGGTTTTACGAACTGCTCCAGAATCCGGGTACTCCCGGAGGCCTCTTTCGCGACGGATGGGACGGAGCAGATACCTATGTTGACCTGTACCTGTATATATATGCCAGGAAAGGACTGACCCTGAAAGATGTACAAGTCACAAAATCAACAGAACAGCCTGATGCGCCTGCACTAGAGGCTACCTCCCGGTCGGGTCGGGCCATCACAACAGCACCTGTGCGGACCGAGACCAGGAGCTGGGAAACGACCGATGGTCCGTGGACCCTCAGGGTGACCGAAGAGGTGAAGGTGTATAGCAAGTAACAGTTGATCATCCCCTCGCATTCCTGCCTTATCTTTGCCTGGCTACATTTATCCAGCGCACATTGATATTAATCTTTGCCGCGTTGCAAAAAATGCGTATACCTGTAAATAATTTATATATAAAATTGCGATATATCGGAAACTTTTATATATTTGTGACATGATATCAAATGAATTATTAAAGGGAACCCTGAAAACAATCGTGCTCAACCTGCTGGTAGAGAACAACAGGATGTACGGCTACGAGATCACCAGGGAAGTGGAAAAGATCTCCGAAGGGAAGATCCTGCTGACCTGGGGGGCACTCTATCCGACATTGCATAAGCTCGAGTCGGATGGACTCATTATTTCTGAAGAATACAATATCGGGAAACGGGTGCGCAAGTACTATCGACTGACGCCTGAGGGAGAAAAGACCTCCCGGGACAAGGTGAATGAATTTGCGGAATTTGTGCAGATCATGGGACGAATCATTAAACCTTCTCCCGGTCTGAACCTGGTATAGTTACAGGAGATAACGCTTATAGTCAGGAAATTTTATGATTGAACTGCAGGAAAAGCAGATTGAAAAAATCTCTATGGACATCGATCAGCAGGGGTTGACATTTATCCCGCTGAAGAATGAGCTCCTGGACCATATCTGTTGCCAGATCGAAATAGCCATGGAACAGGGCATGACTTTCAATGAAGCTTACAGGAAAGTCAGGTCAGACATGGGAAGAAAACGCATCAGGCAGATCCAGGACGAGACACTTACATTAATCAGTAAAAAATACAGAAGGATGAAACGAATGATGTATGGGTTGGGTGTAGCAGCCCCTATTCTAGTTATTATTGCCGCCTTGTTCAAAGTCTATCACTGGCCTGGTGGAGGGGTAATGAACACCCTGGCGCTTTTTATTACCGGCATGGTGTTCCTGCCCCTTTTTGTGATGGTAAGAATCCGGGATACCAGGCGGATGGATGAACCGGTGCCACTCGGGCTCTATTTAACCGGCATGATCACGGGTATGATTACAATCCTGGGTACCCTGTTCAAAATACAGCACTGGCCGGGGGCTTCCATTCTTATTACACTGGGATTGGCAGGACTTGCACTGGGATTTCTTCCTGCATTTGCCAGATACAAAATAAAGGAGGCGAAAAGGAAGAATGAATCCATTAATAAGGGGCTCTGGATTGGAGGAATCATAGCCGGTATGCTCGTGATCTTTGGTACCCTTTTTAAGATCATGCACTGGCCCGGGGCGAGTATTGCGCTTATTATTTCCTGGTCAATGCTGGCCTTAGTCGTATTACCATTGCTGGTATTGAATCAGCTCAAGCAATCGGAGCAGCGGATCAACAGTTTTTTTGGAATACTCCTCATATCTGTGTCGGCAGCTGTGTTCATCATGGCACTCATGCGCTCCACCCCGGAATACTATTCATTTGGATATGTAGTGATGGAAAACAGCGCTGTCGGGCAGACCAATTACTATGAGAAGCAAATCAGGAATGTCCCACCGGCAATGGGTTCTGCTCCTTCCCCCATGCAGCTTTCCGGGGAAGATAATCCCCCGGCAGGAGTTGCAGGCGCTGCACCTGAAGAAGCCTATGTTAGTGCAGACCTGGCCGCATTCAGGGATGAAGCGGATGCCCTCTGCAATTATATCCAATCCTTGCGTGAGGAACTGGCAAAAAATTATTCAGGTGAAGAGGACCAGCCCATCACTGACCGCGGAGCAATTGATGCGAGAGAGATGTTCCTTGTCGGGAAATCATCGCTTCCATATGAGCTCATTGCAGAGCGTGACGAAAACAGGATGTTCAGGATGCTTGAAGCTTTTCGGGACCAGGCATTGGAACTGACAGAGGAAGCGGCACTGATCACTTTCATTGATACCCAGTTCAGTTTTAATCCACCCGAAGAACTGGACCGGGAGGAATGGAGCAAGTTTTGTTTTACGGGTCCCCTGATGCATTCGATCGCAATCCTCGGCACATTCCAGTCCACCGTGAGGATGGTCGAGCGTGAGATCACTGCTGGTTCGATTTAATATCAACATCTGATCTCGTGATTTTTGGATAAAACTGTATTTTACAAATGATTGTTTTGAGGGCATTCCGGACTGTTCCGTGTTCGCCCATGGAAGGAGGCTGTCTCAGTTCAATGGGACAGCCTTTTTTCATTTATACAAGCCCTTAAATTGAAATATCTATGCCCCATCATCATTCCTTTTTCTCCGATCAGCCTTCCATCCATTGAAAAAAACCTGCTTTCAAAACTGATTTTCCCATCACTTATCACATCAACCTGCAAAGATGCACCGGAATAATTCTACCGGATACCTATCCGCATGAAACTATTTAATTGAAAAAACAGAATCGGCTGATATGCAGAATTCAATTGCATGGGCGGTAAAACCTATGGTTGGCCCTTCAAAATTCATAATAAAGGAAAAAGAAATACGAAAACCATTACTTAAAATGGTGCGAGGCACTTTTTTAAGGGGGAGTTGCGGAATCTCTCCAAAAGTAAAATCCAAAAATTTCCTTTCAATTATTCAAAATTGAGTGAACGGAAATTCAAATTTTTAGTTGGACTAACTTAGTATTTTAACCGGGGCCAATGCCTCATCAAAACCCAGGAAAATGAAAAATTATGGTATTAAAAACAAACTGATCATTGTCCTATTTTTTATTTTTAGTGTCTCTGCAATTACAATTGGCTGTAAAAAAGAATTTGTTGAAGAAAACAGCTATTCGAATGAAGAGATCGAGCTTATAGGACAAAGACACAATGAAGGACTTGATGTTATTCTCGAAGCATTTGAGGAAAGTAGCATCACAAAGAAATATCACAGGAAAAAAAGTGCAAATATCGGGTTGACAACACAGGATAAATTAGAAATTGCCAGGTTTTTAGATGTCCAGGCAAAAGAATTTATCTCAAAGAATCCTTTAACATATAAAGGGAAACAAATCGATATTGAACCTCTGGAGTTTTCAGATGAACAATTGTTAAGCTTCTATAATTCTGAAATTGACGGAAATTTATCTACTGAATTACAATTAAAATACTTTACTTTACTTGAAGATGCGTATCATAACCACCCAGGTTCGGGCATATCACTTGTCCGGGGAATAGATCGCATCCTTTCTGATGCAAAAGTTGAAATAACTGATGAAGGTGAATTAATACCTGTCTTAACAATGGGGA
>CAZPTO010000056.1:0-13417 GCA_964589155.1 uncultured Bacteroidaceae bacterium
TCAATTACAGAGGGGGATGACAGAGCTCAAAGCGGGCAGTGTATGGAACACCATGCCGGTGCACCTGCACAGCAGGAGGATGGAAGCTTATTTCTATTTCGAGGTACCGGATGACCAGGCTGTTTGTCACTTCATGGGTGACCCAAAGGAGACACGGCATATCTGGCTCCACAATGAAGAGGCTGTTGTATCGCCTTCATGGTCGATTCATGCCGCCGCAGGTACAAGCAACTACATCTTTATCTGGGGAATGGCCGGCGAAAATCTTGATTACGGCGACATGGATGCATTTGGCCCCCGGGATCTCAGGTAAGCAGCAGGTTAAATTATTATACAACAAGAAAAATCGAAAATATGTCACTACAACTATTTGATCTTAAAGGAAAAACAGCATTGGTTACAGGGGCAACACACGGTCTGGGCATGGCCATCGCAACTGGTCTTGCCAATGCCGGTGCCAACATCATTGTCAACGATAAATTCAGTGATAAGCTGGAGGCTGCCAGGGATGCCTATAAAAAAAATGGCATTGATGTCAGCACCTACGAACTTGATGTAACCGATGAAGCAGCAGTGAACGAGATGATCCCGCGTATGGAGAAGGAAGTCGCGCCTATTGACATCCTTGTCAACAATGCAGGAATCATTAAGCGGATTCCGATTCTTGAAATGAAAGCCGATGAATTCAGGGAGGTTCTGGATGTGGATGTCACCGGTCCTTTTATCATGTCCAAGGCTGTCGCCCCGGGAATGATCAATCGGGGGCATGGAAAGATCATCAATATGTGCTCGATGATGAGCGAGCTGGGAAGAAACACTGTTTCAGCATATGCAGCAGCAAAAGGTGGTTTGAAGATGCTAACCAAAAACATGGCCACGGAATGGGCGAGACACAACATCCAGATCAACGGGATCGGCCCGGGATATTTTGCAACTGCACAGACCGAACCGATCAGGGTGGATGGACATCCTTTCAACGATTTCATTATCAGCCGGACTCCGGCCGGCAAATGGGGAGAACCGGAAGAGCTTGCAGGAACAGCGATTTTCCTTGCATCAGATGCTTCTAACTTCGTCAATGGAATTGTCGTATACGTTGATGGTGGTATCCTGGCAACAATTGGTAAACCAGGCAACGAAGAATAAATTCGCTGAAAAAAGCAGCACTTGTATTTCGACCTGCGTTTGAATTGCAAATAGCAGGTGTGCTGCAAACTGCAGCTGCAGCTCAACCAGCAGTCGGAATACAATTAACAGTTACCTGACAAAAAAGCAGCTGTATTGCAACCAGCAGTGACGACGCGAAGCCTGTATTGACGATGCGAAGTCTGCAGTGATGATGCGGAGTTTACAGTGACGATGCGATTGTCAGAATTAGACTAACAGTTGCATATACCTTGAAGTACCCGCTTATATTCTTCCGGGGTAAAATCATCCAGATCAAGCCAGCTGAGGGCCGTCTCTACCGTCGAAAGCACCTTTATATCCATGGGAACATCGTAAACACCTGTATTCATCAGCATGGGAGGGACCACATGACCCGAGCGTGAAGTGATGTAAGCTGTTTTCCGCTTTGCTGCAAAGCCACTGGCCGTTGCCATGTATTCAAGGGTACGTTTCATTCCCTCTATATCGTATACCAGGTTGCAATTTCTTAAATCGACAATTGATTTATATTCAGGATCATATTCAGGGTTTTCCACAAGTTCCCTGATAAATGAGATTACATTTTCCGGAGTGATATCACCCTCGAAGCAAATCACAATAACCTGCTTCTCCCCTATTACCTGGTAATTTATCATGATGCGCGTTCTACAGTAAAAATATGCATTTCATTTGATCTAAAGGCCTGCAACACGGAGTTCCTTGACGGAATCCCGGGGAGAATTTGACGAATAACAACCAGGCTTATGTATGCGGATCAATCCACATCATTTCATTGCGACCGGGCAGGGTAAAAATGACACGGACAGGGTAGAAAAAATGAACGCATCCTGCCATGCTGAATAAGATAACAAATTCTTTTTATCTTTGACAATTGATCGATTTCAAAATAACCTTTCCAAAAAAAATACGCATGAATCAAAGATTTAGAACAACAACCCTTACAGCGCTCGCAGTCATCATGGCAACCCTTACATCCTGCGGGACAGCAGTTCCTGAAAATGGTATCGGACTCCAATTGTATTCTGTCAGGGAAGCGATGAAGGAAGACCCGGTGGGCACGATAGAAAAAGTAGGTGCCATCGGATATGATTTCGTAGAATCAGCCGGTTACAATGACGGCAAGATTTATGGAATGGAACCCCTTGAATTCAAAGCACTGGTGGAAAAGAATGGCATGGCGTACCTTGGAGCGCATTCCGGACAGGCGATTCCTGATTCAGGAAGCTGGGAATCACTAATGCCCTGGTGGGATGAATGTATTGCCACACACAAGGCGGCAGGAGCTGAATATATTGTTCAGCCTTTCATGCGAAGCTCAGGCTATGCCAGTCTTGAAGGGCTCGCTGAATATTGTGCGTACTTCAATGCTGTTGGTGAAAAATGCAATGCCGCGGGGATCAGGTTTGGATATCATAACCACGACGGGGAATTCCAGGAACTGGAAGGTGAAGTAATCTATGATTACATGCTTCAGCACACAGACCCGGATAAAGTATTCTTTCAGCTCGACATTTACTGGATTTATGAAGGAGGTGCTGATCCCATGGAGTATTTTGAAGCATATCCCGGCAGATTCCTCTCATTTCACATCAAAGACAACAAGGAATTGGGCGAAAGCGGGGAAATTGATTTTAAACCGGTGCTTGATCAGGCAGGGCTTGCCGGCGCAAAATATCACGTTGTGGAGGTTGAAAAATACAACTACGAGCCTATCATAAGCGTGGAAAAGAGCTATGAGTACCTCCAAAAGATCGGGCTGATTGAATAATCGCAGGTCCGGCTCAAAAAAAGCGGTCATCTGGTGATGGTCGCTTTTTTTGTTCCAGGTGGATTCGCTAATTTGCATCATTGATCAAAATCATATGCCATGAACAGTCATTCAGGATATACCTCCACTGAGCTGGAAAAACTCAGGGAGGCGTGTGAAATGCTTGAAAAATATAAGTTTTCAGATGTTTTTGGTGACATATCTGGTGCCCTGCAGAAAGTCATCGACGTGATCGATATCAGCATCAGCCAGGAATCCGGCGAGCAGTTTGACTTCGTTCGCCCGGAGAAAGTCCCCCATGTTAAAGGAAGCGCATATCTTGGGAAAATCATTCATGCGATCAAGGAAAAAAAAGTACTACGCCTCTATTACCAGCCCTTCTATGAAGACAAGCCTTATTTTACCGAAGTGCATCCCTATCTTCTTAAAGAATACAGGAGCAGGTGGTACATGATCGGCCTCAATGATTTTAAGGAACAGTTGCGCACCTACTCTTTGGACAGAATCAGGGACATAGAAGCATCGGAGATCCATTACCGTGTGCAGGATTTTAGTGCCGCAAATTATTTTAAAAATGCAATTGGTATCATTGCGCCTGAGGGAGATCCACCTGTGATACGCGTGTCCGTTCAAAAAACACAGGCACAATACCTGATCTCTCAACCCTGGCATGAAAGTCAGAATATTGAAGAGGAGACTGATGATGAGATTATTTTTCACTTCAGGGTACACCCTACCTACGAATTTATCTCGCTGTTGCTCAGCTTTGGAAAAGACCTCCAGGTGCTTTCACCACAATCCCTGAGAGAGAAGATGAAATCAGAGTTGGAGCAGATGCTTTCGTATTACAATCCGAAAGCGTGAACTCCGAGATGATATGCACAGTCTAAATGTAAGGTTTACCGGTTTTGAATCCAGCAACTGGCTCCGGGATATTGTCATGTATAAAATTTTAAAAAAATCGGTCCGGCTGAAAAAAAGTATTTGTATATTGTGATTTCAAAATAAACATACCCCATTTATTGAATCACAATGAGGTCGATTATTATATATTTTTGCAATCGGTTGCACAACTGAAAAGAGAAGATTGTTGATTAGGAATGTTCAGTTTAAAAATTAGCAAATAATACTGCTTATACCATGAAACCCTCAGCATTAGGCATATACATTTCAGCGGGGCAATGACAAAAGGAGATGTATATATGAAGATTGAAATGTTAGGTCGATCGATGAGGGTTCGCCGAACACCTTTGATAGTATTATTATGATGTGAGGCAACAGGTCACCTAAAGATGAATCGAAATTCACAACTAATTAGAAGATAGTACTTTAACGAAGATTTATACTGATGAAACAAACGCGGCTTGATACTGCCATCATGATGAGAGAAACGGGAGTCGTTCCGTTGTATTACAATCCGGATCCGGAAATATGCAAGAATGTGATCAGGGCTTGCTACGAGGGCGGGCTGAAGATCTTTGAATTCACCAACCGGGGCGATTTCGCGCACGAGGTATTTGGAACGCTTGTAAAATGGGCTGAAGAAGCGTTGCCCGACCTGGTACTTGGGGTAGGCTCTGTGGTTGATGCTCCCACCGCTGCCCTGTACATCCAGTCGGGTGCATCGTTCATTGTATCACCTTTACTGAATGAAGATATGGCCAGGGTCTGCAACCGCAGAAAAGTACTCTGGATGCCGGGATGTGCAACTGTTTCTGAAATCTCAAAGGCAGAGGAACTGGGCGCGGAAGTGGTGAAGATCTATCCAGCATCCATGCTCGGGGGACCGGCATTCATCAAAGCAATAAAAGGACCCTGTCCGTGGAGCCAGGTAATGCCTTCAGGCGGGGTTTCCCCTACCCATGAAAACCTGCAAAGCTGGTTTGATGCAGGAGCATTTTGTGTCGGTATGGGTTCAAAACTGGTGACCGCTGAGATCATCAGGGAAAAAAATTATCATCTCTTGCAGGAAAAAGCTGCAGAGGTTGTCGAAATTGTAAAAAAAATCAGAGGATAAAGAACAATGCAGCATAAACCAATACTATTCCATTTCCTGCTCGTCGCGCTCATCATTTTGAGCGGATGCAAAGGAGTCTCAGATACCAGATCACTTAAATTGGCCCATGGGCTGGATCCAACGCACCCCGTAAGCAAGGCGATGGAATTCATGGCGGATCGATGCGAAGAGATCTCCGATGGGAAACTCTTGATAGAAACTTATCCATCCGGACAGCTGGGGTCGGAACAGCAATGCGTGGAACTCCTCCAGATAGGCAGCCTTGCCATTACAAAAGTTTCTTCTGCCGTAATGGAAAGTTTCACCGAAGAATACAAGGTGTTGGGCATACCATACATCTTCAAATCAAAAGAACATTCTTTCAAAGTACTGGACGGGCCCATCGGTGAGGAGTTACTTCTCAGCACCGAACCATTCTGGATTCGCGGGTTGTGCTTCTATGATGCCGGCGCGAGAAGCTTTTATACCATCAACACGCCCATTCATCATCCCGACGATCTGGAAGGACTGAAGATCAGGGTTATGAAGAGCATTACGGCAATGGAGAATGTGAAAGCACTTGGAGGTTCCCCTACCCCTATCTCCTGGGGAGAACTATATACTGCATTGCAAAGCGGGGTCGTCGATGGCGCAGAGAATAATCCGCCCAGCTTTTATACCAGTCACCATTACGAAGTATGCAAGTACTACTCACTGAATGAACATACCATGGTCCCGGATGTGCTGATTATCAGCAAGAAAATATGGGACGATCTTACAGACCAGCAGCGCGCATGGCTCCAGCAAGCGATAGATGAGTCTGTTGTGAAGCAGCGCGTGCTATGGGCAGAGTCAGAGAAGGAGTCATTGGAAGAGGTAGAGAAGGCCGGGGTAACCATTATATATCCAGACAAGGAGCCATTTGCCGAGCGGGTGAAATATATCCCGGAACTATACAAGGACAATGCGCCCCTGTACAGCCTGATTCAAAGAATTCAAGCAACCGAAGAATAGATTATATGAATACAATGCAAAAAGTCAACCGCATATTGGAGATCGTCTTGATCTTCCTTACCAGCATTCTCGTGCTGGATGTATTGTGGCAGGTATTTAGCCGATACGTGCTCAGTTCCCCAAGCTCATTCACAGATGAACTGGCGGGCTATCTGCTGATATGGGTCAGCCTGCTGGGTGCCGCCTATGTCGCAGGAAGAAGGGAACACCTTGCCATTGACATCATGTTGCAGCGATCCGGTCCCGCCAGGCAGCGAATATTGCGGATTATTATTCAAAGTGTGATCCTCGGATTTTCATTCACTGTGCTCGTGATCGGAGGTTCCTGGCTGGTATATACACGATTTTACCTGGGTGTAACATCAGCAGCATTACAAATCCCGCTTGGGTATGTATATATTGTATTGCCGGCGAGCGGACTGCTCATTGTTTTTTATTCCATCGGGCACCTGAGGGATGCCATTAAAAGTTAATATCAACATGGAAGTAATTATACTGGTACTGAGTTTTGTGATCCTGCTTGCCCTTGGTGTCCCCATCGCTTTCAGCATTGGTGCATCCGGCATTATCACCATGCTGTTTTCAATCGATTCAATTGCTGCATTTACCACCTATGCACATCGTATGGCAACCGGACTGGACAGTTTTGCTTTGCTTGCTATTCCATTTTTCATACTTGCCGGGAACATCATGAACCGGGGTGGCATTGCCATGAGGCTGATCAACTTTGCGAGGGTGCTCGTGGGTGGATTGCCAGGGGGGCTGGCATTCGTGAATGTCATCGCCAATATGTTGTTCGGTGCTATTTCAGGTAGTGCAGCAGCTTCCGCATCGGCCATTGGCAGTATTATGGGTCCTGAAATGAAAAAAGAGGGATACAAGGAAAACTTCAGCGCAGCAGTAAACATTACATCGGCAACCACGGGGCTTTCCATTCCGCCAAGCAATATTCTTATTGTGTATTCGCTTGCAAGTGGCGGTGCCTCCATCACTGCGCTATTCCTGGCCGGCTATATCCCGGGTATTTTAACCGGACTTGGCATCATGCTCATGGCCATGTCGATGATCATCTACCAGAACAAAGGTATCCGGGGAGTGGCAAAAACACTTGGATTTATTGCCCTCACAACGCTGGTCCTGTTCTCTGTTGGTTTTGGGATCAAAACCTTGCATGACAGCACATCGGATGGACTCTTCAAAAGTATTATATATGCCCTGCTGGCATTGCTGGCCGTGTTCTGGATCTATAAAACGGTTCAGCATTGGGATAGAGCACGCGTTGGAATCCTGAAGTTCCTTGACGCCATACCTTCCCTGCTCATGCTTGTGATCGTGATCGGGGGAATCGTTGCCGGCTATTTCACTGCTACGGAAGCATCTGCAGTTGCAGTGCTTTACGCACTTATACTGGCTTTACTATACAAGGAGATGACCATCAGGGATCTTCCTGATGTCATCCTCAGATCAGTGAGGACTACAGCCATTCTTATGCTCCTGGTGGCTGCCAGTATTGGCCCTCACTGGATGATGTCGTACGAAAACATTCCGCAAAACGTCAGCGACGGACTGTTAAGTATCAGCGATAATCCTTTCGTGATCCTGCTCATTATCAACCTGATCCTGCTTTTTGTAGGCATATTTATGGATATGACGCCAGCGGTGCTTATATTTACCCCGATCTTCCTGCCTATTGTGACAACGCAACTTGGAATGGACCCGATCCATTTCGGGATCATGATGGTATTGAACCTTTCGGTAGGTTTGTGCACTCCACCGGTCGGATCAGTCCTGTTTATCGGTTGCAGTGTTGCCAATATCAAAATTGAGAAAGTGGTACGTCCATTGCTGCCCATGTTCATTGTAATGATCGTGGTATTATTGCTGGTAGCCTATATTCCCGAACTCAGCCTCTGGATCCCGAACCTGCTGATCAAATGATGATTCTGGTATAAAGTGGTGATTCTGCATTAAAATGATGATTCTGCTGATCAAATGATGATTCTGTTGATCAAATGATGATTCTTTATTGATAACCTGTCAGAAATTTTTTACGAACAGAATAATTCTCTATTTTAGCAGCAGCTAATCATGTCCAGGCAGTGCGACACAATGGAGCAGGTAACATCGCGCATAATCACTATTTTACAGTCCGCCAATCTATTGGTGATGTTATCAGTTTTCTTGATATTAACGGTCATCCTGATCCTTATCTACACCTGGCAGTACCGGAAGATGGCCGGGAAATTCTCCCAGAATAATCTGAACGAGGCGTTCGGTCAAAAAATACTGCTTGAGCAACTTTTCGACAATTTGCCAGACAGGTTATATTTTAAAGACAGGGAAAGTCGTTTTATCCTGGCGAATAAATTTGTTTCCCAGGTAATGGGAGCCCAGGATTCCAAACAACTCATTGGAAAAACTGATTTTGATTTCTACGAGAAAGAATTGGCCCAGGCCTATTACGATGATGAACAGAAAGTCATGTCGGAAGGAAAACCTCTGGTTGCCAGGGAGGAAAAAGGGCTTGACCTGAATGGAAATGAAATCTATGTCTCCACCACTAAGATCCCAATCTTCGATGAAGCCAATAAGGTGATTGGAATCATTGGTCTAGGCAGGGACATCACACATCAGAAAAAAGCTGAGAGAGAGCTGCGTCAGAAATCGGAGAATCTCAGAACGATTAATGCACTTCTGGAAGAACGACAGGAGGAAATCGAGGAAATGGCTGAGGAGATTGAGGTGCAGTCTGAGCGACTAAAGAAAGTCAACCTGGAACTTGAACGACTCTCTCTTGTTGCCAGCAAAACCGAAAATACTGTAATCATCATGGATGGTAACGGTAATTTTGAGTGGGCCAATGATGCATTTAAAAAGAAGTACAATATGGACCTTGCCTCCTTTAAAAAGGAGCATGGGAATAACCTGCGGGATAATTCCTCTCACCCGAATATTTCTGCCATCCTGAACCAGATATACATTACCCGTAAACCATTTACGTATAGTTCAAAATTCACAGATAAATTCGGCAATGAATTGTGGAATCAAACCAACATTTTCCCGATCCTGAATGCCGAAAAAGAGGTAGTCAACCTGATCCTTATCGACTCCGACATTAATGACCTTAAATTTGCGGAGGCACAAATCAAACAGCAGAACGAAGAGATCGAATCGCAGGCAAAGGAATTGCAAATAATAAATACGACCAAAGACAGGTTGTTCTCTATTATTGCCCATGACCTGAAAAATCCTTTCAATTCGATCCTCGGGTTCACTGAGCTGATGTTGCAGCAATACGACGACTTATCGGAGGAGAAACAAAAGGAATTTTTGAATATGATACATGCCTCCACCCAATCGGCCTACGAGTTGCTGGAAAATCTGCTGGATTGGGCCAGGACGCAAACCAGGAAAGTAAAATACAAACCTGAACAAATACGACTCAGGGAGCTTGTTGAGGAGATCATTTCCCTGCAGGGACTGCAGGCTTCCATAAAAAACATCCGCCTGATTAATGAAATTGAGGACGGGATTGAAATTTTTGCTGACCGGAATATGGTGAACACGGTGATCCGTAACCTTGTCGGCAATGCGATCAAATATACCGGTGAACACGGCCATGTGCACATGCATACCCAGTTGAAAAACAAACATGTGATTGTGCACATCGCTGATGACGGGATCGGGATTCAAGCATCGAAACTCGAGTCCCTGTTCGAACTGGATAAGATGAACAGCAGCCATGGAACATCAGGAGAAACCGGCACCGGTCTCGGACTCATCGTGTGCCGCGAATTCATGCACATGAACAATGGAACAATCAGTGCTCAAAGCGAACCCGGAAAGGGAAGCACCTTCACATTGACCTTCCCCATCAGTTAATACGTCTTACTTCACCCAAATTACCATGACTTTATCGGAACACAGAAGATACTTAACGTATTTATTACGCTAAGTTTGCATTATGATGCAGTTTTATTTACATTTGCCAAATGAGCAACCGTAAAGTAAACTTTAATCCGCACGTTTCTGTAGATTGCGTGATCTTTGCTTTTGATGGCAAGTGCCTGCGCGTATTGCTCATAGAGCGTATCAATCAAAAGGCCAATGCAGCCACAGCAAATAAGTATAAACTTCCCGGCGACCTGATACATTTGCGGGAAGATCTTGATGAGGCTGCAAAGAGAGTGCTCCTTGAACTCACAGGGCTTGACAACATATTTCTCAGGCAATTTTCAGTATTCGGTGATCCTGACCGCATTTCTGAAGGTGAGGATAAGCAGTGGCTCGAAAGGACTTCAGGGGTTAACATCAACCGTGTCGTGACGACAGCTTACTACTCCCTGATCAGGATCGACAAAAGCAACACTGAAAACGAAATTAATAATAATGCATCCTGGCACAATGTGAAAAAACTCCCGCCATTGGCATTTGACCATAAGGCCATTATCATGAAAGGGCTGAAACACCTCAGGAACCAGATCAGGTTCGAACCTATCTGCTTCGAGCTGCTACCAGGAAAATTTACAATAAGGCAGATCCAAAACCTGTACGAAGTAGTGATCGGTCACAAGCTGGACAACAGAAATTTCAGAAAGAAATTACTGAAGGCCAGTTATATCGAACCATTGAAAGAGAAGCAAAAAGGCGTTGCGCACAAACCGGCACTGTATTACAGGTTCAATAAGGAAAAATACGCAGCGACAAGAACAGACATTTTATATTATAACTTTTAACACCATACAGATGTATCTAATTGGATATGATGTTGGCAGCTCATCAGTAAAGGCAAGTTTAATAAATACAGACACGGGGCAGTGCGTGGCATCTGCATTCAATCCGAAACAGGAGATGAAAATCGCTGCAGACAAGACCGGTTGGGCAGAACAGGATCCGGAAACCTGGTGGTCCAATTTAAAACTATCTACCAACGAGGTGTTACAGGTAGCCGAAATTGATGCTGCAAATATCAATTCCATCGGCATTTCCTACCAGATGCATGGGCTGGTCATCGTAGATAAAGACTACAAAGTACTCAGGCCCTCCATCATCTGGTGTGACAGCAGGGCAGTCGGGATTGGTGACATGGCCCTGGGCCAGCTTGGCAAAGACCGCTGCCTGGCGCATCTGCTGAACTCACCAGGAAATTTTACGGCCTCCAAGCTTAAGTGGGTCAGCGAAAACGAACCGGAAATATTCGAGAAGGCCCATAAGATCATGTTACCCGGGGATTATATTGCTATGAAAATGACCGGTGAACTCAATACGACCATATCAGGGCTCTCAGAGGGTATCTTCTGGGACTTCAAGGAAAACAGTCTGGCTGACTTTCTCCTGGAGCATTATAACATACCAGTCAGGCTGATCCCGGATATTGTCCCGACTTTCACGGAACAGGGCAGGTTGAGCGCCTCCGTGGCAGAAGAACTTGGCCTGTTAAAAGGCACCCCGGTCTCGTACCGTGCCGGTGACCAGCCAAACAATGCATTCTCCCTGAATGTATTGAATCCAGGTGAGATCGCAGCCACCGCAGGAACCTCCGGGGTGGTTTATGGTGTAAGTGATGAAGTAAAATATGATCCTGAAAGCCGGGTCAACACCTTTGCACATGTTAATCACAGCCCTGAGATCAACCGGCTTGGAGTGTTGCTGTGCATCAACGGTACAGGAATACAGTATTCCTGGCTCAAGAAAAATATGTCGGCACGCGAAGCAAATTACCCTGCGCTGAATGATATGGCAAGTAAAGTGCCCGAAGGAGCGGAAGGCTTGCTCATGCTTCCCTTTGGAAATGGCGCAGAAAGAATGCTGAATAATAAGGAAATAGGCGCTTCCATCCACCGGATGAACTTCAATATTCACCATGAAGGGCACCTCATGCGTGCTGCACAGGAAGGGATCGTATATGCATTTCAATATGGAATGGAGATCATGAAGCAAATCGGCATCAACCCGTCTGTGATCCGGGCTGGCAATGCCAATATGTTCCTCAGTACGATCTTCAGGGATACACTGGCAACCATGACAGGGGCCACCATCGAGTTGTACGATACAGATGGAAGTGAGGGTGCTGCCAAAGGAGCGGGCATCGGCTCAGGAAGATATGGATCTTTTGAAGAGGCATTCGCAGGACTCAAACAGATTTCTGTCATTGAACCGGACCCAGGCAAAAGAGATTTTTTCATGGACCTGTATAATGAATGGCATGCGATCCTTCAGAAAGAAATTCAATAAACAAATACTAAAAAAATGATGGACTATTTAACTGGAAACAAGGAATACTTCAAAGGAATTGGCAAGATCAAATTTGAAGGGCGTGAATCTGATAATCCCCTGGCTTTTAAGTATTATGATGAAAATAAAGTCATCAAGGGAAAAACACTTAAAGAACACCTGAGGTTTGCCGTGGCCTACTGGCACACTTTCTGCGACGCAGGTGAGGATCCATTCGGACCCGGGACAAAAATATTTCCCTGGGATGAAGGCAAGGATGACATTACCCGGGCAAAAAACAAGCTGGATGCAGCTTTTGAATTTTTTACAAAACTCGGAAACCCGTATTACTGTTTCCACGACATCGACATGGTAAGTGAGGGCAAATCCATTTCAGAATATGAAAAAAACCTGCAAACCATGGTGGGCTTTGCAAAGGAAAAGCAGGAAGCATCGGGAATGAAACTCCTTTGGGGAACTGCCAACGTCTTCTCGCATCCGCGGTATATGAATGGTGCTTCTACAAATCCCGATTTTAACGCCCTTACATTTGCCGGCACCCAGGTTAAAAATGCACTTGATGCCACGATTGCCCTGGGAGGTGAAAACTATGTTTTCTGGGGAGGTCGCGAAGGGTACATGTCATTGTTGAACACTGATATGAAACGTGAACTTGAGCACCTGGCAAAGTTTCTTCACATGGCAAAAGATTATGCACGGAAGAACGGGTTCACCGGCCCCTTCCTGATCGAGCCCAAACCCATGGAACCCACCAAACACCAGTACGACTATGACACTGCTACCGTGATCGGATTTTTGCAGAAACATGGACTGGACAAAGATTTTAAGCTCAATATCGAAGTGAATCATGCAACGCTTGCAGGGCATACATTTCAACATGAATTGCAGGTGGCTGCAGACAATGATCTGTTTTGCAGCATCGATGCCAACAGGGGTGACTATCAGAATGGTTGGGATACCGATCAATTCCCGATCAACCTGTATGAACTGATCGAAGCGATGATCGTGATCATTCAAGCGGGCGGTTTTTCTTCAGGTGGCGTCAATTTCGATGCAAAAACGCGTAGAAACTCAACGGACCTGGATGACCTTTTCATTGCACATATTGCCGGAATGGATGCTTTCGCCAGGGCATTTGAGATCACACACGATCTGCTAGACAATTCCAGGTTTATCGATTTAAGAAAAAAACGGTATGCTTCTTTTGACAATGGTGCAGGAGCTAAATTTGAACAGGG
>CAZPTO010000057.1:0-13388 GCA_964589155.1 uncultured Bacteroidaceae bacterium
TACCTCGAAATAGAAATAAGCTTCCATCCTCCTGCTGTGCAGATGTGCCGGCATTGTGTTCCAGACACTGCCTGCTTTGAGCTCAGTCATTCCCATCTGTAATTGACAAATATCCACAACACTGTTCACGATCAGCTTATTGATCTTCCTGTCATTGCTCGATTCCAATGCGCCAAGTTCAACGGTATCCGCATCTGCGAGTGTAATATGTTTCGTTGGATAGGATTTGTGTGCTGGTGCCGAATTAAAATAGAACCGCGACGGCTGGTCTGGTGATTCACTTTTGAACTTCACTTCTTTGGTCCCGGATCCGATATATATCGCCTCCTTATATTCCAGGGGATATACTTTTCCATCCACCAGGATCGAGCCTTTCGGACCCACATTGATGATACCGAGTTCCCTCCTGTCACAAAAGTGACCGGCCTTCAATGGATCAATAGCCTCCAGTTCAAGAGGTTCTGAAAGGGGAACGGCACCTCCGACAATAAAGCGGTCATTCATCGAATATACCATGTTCACATCTCCGGGTGTCATAATGTTTTGCACCAGGAAATCTTTCCTCATCCGTTCAGTGTCGTAATGTTTTGCATCATCGGGATGATTTGAATAACGAATTTCATAATTTGTTGCCATATCTGTTTTGTTTTATTGTGTTACCATGTTTACTTTTCTCATCGTACTTTCCCTGAACAATACTTCAGGATCAATTATGACTTTTGTTCCGCTCTTTGTGACCTTCTGCTCAAGGAAAAGTCGAGCCGCCTGCATGCCAATCTGGATGCCTTTCTGGTCCACAGAGGTCAATGGCGGCGTAATATGTGGTGTGAATTCTTCGTTGGCAAACCCACTTACTGCGACCTGCTCAGGAATGCGGTAGTTTTGTTCCAGTGCTTCAAGAAGAACGCCATGCGCCGCAAGGTCTCCTGCACAGACAAATGCATCGGGCCGCGGATCCGATTGCATCATTTTCCGGAAGGCCTGTCTGCCTCCTTCCCTTGTCATTCCGGTTTCAACGATATGAGAATGTATAATGGGAATACCATGCGCGTTCAATGCTTTTAAATATCCTGATTTCCGCTGGTGATATACGTTGATCTTGATGGAACCACCTATGTGGGCGGGATGACGATATCCCTGCTCGAGCAATTTTTGCGTGATCTTCATTGCTGCGGCATGGTCGTCTATGACCACGGAATCAATGGCGAGCGTTTCCGGCACCCTGTCAAAGAATACCATCCTGGTCCCACTGTCCAGCAGTTGTTCCAGGTGATCATAGGCCGTTGTTTCCATTGAAAGGGACATGATAATTCCGTCTACACGTGCACTCATCAGTGTCTGAAGTGCTTCTTTCTCTTTTGCAAGGGATTCGTTGGATTGGCAGATCATCAGGTTGAATCCTGCCAGGCGAAGCTTTTCCTCGATCCCCACGATAATGTTTGAAAAAAAACTTCGGTTGATGTTTGGAACGATAACCCCCACAGTGTTGCCTTTTCCTTTCCTGAGGGAAGATGCCATTACATTGGGCTGATACCCTGCTGATGCAGCGCTTTTCTGCACCAGGTCTCGCGTTGCGGCACTGATCCGGGGATTGTTGCTGAGTGCACGGGATACCGTGGAGGCTGATATCCCCAAGTCACGCGCGATATCGTGTATGGTGATATGTCGCTTTTTACCGTTCATCCATACAAAGATAAAAAAATACAATCGATTGCACAAACTGTGCTTCCAAAATCTTCTGTGAAAATTGCAGCTTTTCTTTATATTTGATTTTTGTCAGTACAGAAACCGGCTGATACATCGTCAAATTGCGAAGGGCAGAATGTGGTTTGTTTTGCGTATGCCCGGGCATCATCGGGTCCGCTGCGCATGTTGATTCCTGATCGCCGGAAGCATTTTGATCACGGATCCTGGCATCCGGAGTGAGATGATCATTATCAAAAAAGAGTAATTATGAGCAGGTCCAATAAAGTACTTCATTTGATCTTTGCCGGCATCGTTGTCGCAGAACTGGCAAGCAGGTTGATGGATAATGTTATGCTGGAATATTTTGTGAAACCGCTCATTATGGTTTGGATCGCCATCTATTTCCTGCGTAATGCAAAAAAACGTTCTTTCCGGGTGTGGGTTCTGCTGGCATTCTTTTTTAGCTGGACAGGTGATATGTTCCTGATGTTTTCCAGTGGAAATAGCAACGAAATGTTCTTCTACGTCGGGATAGGAGGATTCCTGCTTGCTCAAATCACCTATATTTTTATTTTTCTTCTCAGTGCAGAAAATGATATCAAAGGCCTGTTATTGAGAAATCCGTTGTGGCTGATTCCATTTCTGGGGTATGGAGTGCTGATCTATCGTGTGTTGTATCCTGAGCTCGAGGGGATCATGGCTCCGGTGGTCCTGGGATACGCCATCTCCCTGATCGGAATGTCGCTGGCCGCACTCAACCGGCGTGACAGGGTGGATGTTGACAGTTTTCGTCTCGTTTTTGCCGGATCGCTTTGCTTTGTTGCTTCCGACAGTTTGATTGCAATCAACAAATTTCATACTGAGATCCCATTCGCAGGGTTCCTGATCATGCTTACTTATATTACAGCCCAGTACCTGATCATGCGCGGGCTCATTCTCGAAAGGGAACGTCCGGCAGGAAATAATTAAACTTACCGGCGCTTTCCTGGTGGTCATTCTGCCAGGCAAATTGATCAAATCAGAATCTCAGGTAAAAACGCAGTGCGGTTCCGTGGTAGTTCCAGTTTTCAAATGCAGCGTAGATGCCGATGTCAAATAAAAAACCAATTTCGTTCAGACTGTAACCAACCTGGATGTGATTGCGGACCATGCCACTATTGAGGTAGCTAACGGAGACAGACTCATTCCATAATCGCTCGCTGAACCAGGGCAGCATTTTTAACATCAAAAACGGTGAAGTGAGCCTGGCATGGCCTTCGAGATAGGCGCTGCTGGTGCTGGCACGATAATAATCTATCAACAGGAAAGTCTCCTGAAAGCCGGTTGCGTCAAACAAAATTGGAGCGACTTTAAAATGTTTCATGTCTGAAAAATGTAATGCGTCGGCATGAAGAAACTTCCCGTATTCAATTTTATAGTTAAGCGTCGATAATAAACCCACTTCCCGTTCATGCTGCAGGCCACCATATAGCCTGCTATAATCGGCCCATCCTGTGCTTTCTGCCGGGAATGCGTGTCGGTAGACGGCGTAGATCGTCGGGTAATCAGACTTAAAGTACTGCTTTCTTCCATTCCTCAGGCGGTAGTAATACTCATGAGTGTACTCAAGCCTGAGCTGTCCGGCGAGCAACCTGGAGTCATCAAAGATGGGCAGGGCCGGGTCGTAGTTTTCAGGAGAATTATCCGAGAAGCTTTTGGAATTTCTGTAAAAGAATGAGAAATCGGAGTGGTTGGTCAGCTCCCTTCGCCTCTGGAAGTCGGCCGTTGCATAGAACACGAGACCTGTTGCAAGATCCATCCTGTGTTCCAGTAACACATCCAGGTTTTCAAAGCGCCTGGAATAATTTTCCCTGTAAAAGAGAGAATAAGCACTGTTGATGAGCGAAGGAATCCCGGTCTCACGGTTAAAGTCCATGGAGCGATAATCTACACGCAATGCGATCTTTCCCCGGATCCGGGGTGCATAAAGGATGCTTGAGTTCCAGTCGACGCTCGGTGCAACTCTTGCAAATGCATATCCTGCGCGCAGGTTCCACCGGTAAACCACCCTCGTGGTAGGTCGGTAGTCATAGCCGATCTCCTGACCATAAATCCACCCGTCAACAGTATTGAATGAGAGCATCGAAGGATCGATGAGCCCGCCATAGATGAACTTTGTTTTGCGGTCTCTCGACTGAAAAGTCTTGCCGATAATGAGATCCCTGGTCCTGAAGCCTGGTTTTCTGCTCCTGATCAGGGAGTCACGTCTTTGCGACAGTGAAGCATCACCGAATCCATACAGTGAGTCCCGGGTTGCGATGGTCTCTTCTTCTTCGAGCGTGAGGGGAACGGGCCTGACCTGGTTCCAGAAAGCGGAATCATTCATCACCGCATTGGGAGCAATGGAGAATTTTGTTCCCTCCACCTCGAGCTTATTCTTGTCAGGATCTGCCTCCTCGGTCTCTTTTTCCATCAGCCGGGTCAGCTTGGCCATGTCCCTGTCAGTGATCTCCTCCTTTTCCAGTATCTCCTGAATTTTTTCCTGTTCAGGTGAAGGCTCCGGGGCTTTCTCTTCAGCCCCTGTCTCTTCCTGTGTCTCTTCCTGTGTCTCCCGTTCCCGGGCAACAGGTTCATTGACCGGCTCAAAATAGGACCTGGGCAGGTTGGGATTCAATACTGTGTTGGTGTATTTCAGGGAACTGACATAGGTTACATCTGCCTGGACACCGGCGATCTGAACCTCCATGTCCAGTTTGTGACTTACAGGCAGCCAGGCGTCCATGATCACGTTGGCATATTGTTGCTCAAGATACAATGTCCCTGCAATGGTGTTAACAGCCAGGTCGCTGGAATGCAGGCACCACAGGTCCTCAACGATATAGAGAAATCCGGAACAGAGCTGCTGGCTCTTGCGTTTTGGAATGACCCTGATTTTATCGATCATATGATTGCCTTGCAAAAAGGACCCCTCAAAGCTGAAATCATAGTAAAAGAATGCATTCCTTGCAAGCGGAGATACGAAAGATTCGATCTGTGGCTGGTAAAGGCTGGCATTGATGTAATCCATGGGATTTACATTCTCCACGTATCCGGGGATGGTATTTTGAGATGCGATGATCCGCATGTCATATTTATCAGGAGCCCTGTAGGTCACTTCATTCAATGATTCCAGCATGTAGGCCCGATCTTCTTCCACTTTTACATCCCCGACTTCAATTCGCCTGGCAATGGCCCTGGGCAGTCTGTGGAAATAGGCGGTGCCCTTGATATAAATTTCTGCCTGGTAGGTAGCCACCTGGTTGAGGTGATAGTTGGCCAGGCCAATGGCTTTTCGCATGATCCTGTAAGCCGGATCTTCACCATCTGCTGAAACCCTGACCTCGGGGATCATATAGGTCTGGGGCGGCATGGTTACCTGCATTTCGATCATTTCATTCTGCACAGTTACCTGCCTGAATACTTCAGTGTATCCCAGGCTTCTGAAGAAAATATTATATTCTCCCGCAGGAAGTGGCAGGCTAAACAGTCCGAGCGAATTGGTAGTTGTCCCCCTGGTAAGTTCCTTGATGAAGATGGATGCATATGCGACCGGCTTGCCGTCGGCATCTACAACTTTACCTTCAATGCCTTGACTGTAAATTGATTCACAGATCAGGAAGAACAATATTGAAAGTACTAAAGCGGTCTTTTTCGGCATCCCTGGAATTGATTAAACGCCTAATTTACTATTTTCTCTATTAACGGATTTCTTTTTGTCAAATTATGTTTGAAGAAAATCAATGCCTGTCGCGATCACTTAACCATGATGCAAAGCAACAGTTCAGGCCAGGATATTTCCGGGGTATTATTCGGTGGGATATCGACTGAAGCGCTTACTTCAGATGGTTGAAAATGAGCTGGTAAGACTGGTATTGCTCAGAAACCAAAATACTGTTTTGCATTCCGGTAACAGATGTCGCTTACCATGTTCCCGACCATCTCCATGTCATTTGGCAGTTCCCCGTTCTCCATGTCTGTTCCGAGCAGGTTGCAAAGGATCCTTCTGAAATATTCATGACGTGGGAAAGACAGGAAACTCCTCGAATCAGTCAGCATGCCTACAAACTTACTGAGCAGTCCCAGCTGTGAAAGTGTGTCCATCTGTGCTTCCATCCCTTTTTTCTGATCGAGGAACCACCAGCCCGACCCAAATTGCATTTTTCCGGGGATCTTGCCATCATTGAAATTATATACCATGGTCACCATTACCTCGTTGTCGGCTGGATTCAGGTTATATACGATGGTCTTGGCCAATTGTCCCAGGTTGTCCAGCCTTGAAAAGAATTTTGACATGGAACTGGCAACGGGCAAATCTCCTATGGAATCAAAACCCGTGTCGGGTCCCAACTCATGAAACATACGCCTATTATTATTGCGAATAGCTCCTGTGTGAAACTGTTGCGTCCATCCTTTGTCATGGTCCATCACGGCCAGTTCAACCAGCATGGCGGTACGGAACTTTGTTTTCTCAGATTCCGAAACTTCCTGCTTACTCCTGATCCGGCTGAAGATGTCCTCGATCTCGTGGTGTTCATATTCTTCGTAATAAAAGCTTTCCAGGCCGTGATCGGACAACCGGCATCCCATTGAAGCAAAAAAATCGTGCCGCTTCATCAACGCTTCCAGGAGATCCATGAAATGGTTGATGGGATGATCCGCCACCTCAGCTAACTGGTCGAGGTAGTGGTTATAGGATGCGATGTTATCTACCGCCATAGCTTTATCCGGACGCCATGTAGGGAGTACGCTGATTTCAAATCCGCTATCCCTGATCTGCCTGTGATGTTCAAGACTGTCCACGGGATCATCAGTTGTACAAACTACTTCCACATTCATTTTGCGGAGCAGGTTCCTGACACTGAACTCATCCTCCTGCAACATCCCGGCGGTTTTGGTGTAGATTTCCTCCGCATTTTCCGGGCCCAGGAGGTCCTGGATACCAAAGTACCTTCGGAGTTCCATGTGCGTCCAGTGATATAGCGGATTCCTCAGGGTGACAGGAACCGTTTCCGCCCACTTCATAAACTTCTCTTCATCCGATGCATCTCCCGTGCAGAATTTTTCATCTACGCCATTTGCACGCATTGCACGCCATTTATAATGATCACCGGCAAGCCAGATTTCAGAAATATTCTTGAACTTCCGGTCAGTGGCAATGTCTTCCGGATTGAGGTGACAATGGTAATCAATGATCGGCATGCCACTGGCATAGTTGTGGTATAATGATTTGGCCGATTGCGTCTCAAGCAGGAAGTCTTCGTCCATGAAAGGTTTCATACGTATAGAATATTTTATTTAAAAAACTGATAAATAATTACTTAAATCCAATGACCGTTTACAGGAAACCTCTTTCCTTTCAACGATCATAATTACAAGAGGTGTTCGTTTTTCTTGTCTTGAATATATGCAGAATATCCTAAAGGTCAAAAAGCCTGCGGATATGCCTGTCAAAAATATTCTCAGTTACCTGCGCTCCGACAAGCTCACTGTGTTTTTCAAGCAAGTCAAGGTAGGCTGTCCCCATCTCGGCAGCTACCTTGTACCCGACGTGGATCAACTGCCTGAACATCGGGTCATAATCAGCGTGCCCGGGAATGTGTCTCAGGGTATTTGCGAATTTGTCACTGTCCCATGCCGCGACTTCGGATGGAGCAGGCAATTGTTTTTTGTCAATATCGATCACAGTGGAATAGGGTCCGCATAACTCATCCATCCGCTGGTATGCCTTTGTATATATGGTTTTGGCAAGCTCCAGGGCTTCACCTCCTGACATGGCAAGACCGATTACCTCTTCGAGCCACGTAGTGCCGGCGGTTTTTACATGGATCCCCTTGTCATGTTTTCTGATCAGTTCGCCAATCACCGGGTATATGGAAAATTTATCACTACCCGAATGCACGCTTAATTTCAGGTTGCTCGGCAGGTCAAAGCTATTGACTGCGTGCTCGATCACCAGCAGGTCTTGCTCGAACTCCCTCCTGAACTGTTCAATGTCACCTCTGTAATCCACACCCTTGTTGAACCTGCCTGTGAATTTTGGAGCGATGGTCTGTGCAGGAATGCCATAATAATTGATCATCAGCAGAATGAAAAACAGTTCAACGGGTGACTGGGCCTCTTCCACTTCATCCATGGAAACTTCTGCTATAAAATCCTCATTTCCCCTTTCCTCGCTGATCCGTCCGTAAATAAGTGCTGCTTCCCTGATGGCCATGTGAAATTTGCGGACGACCTCCTCCAGCAAATCATCAGTAATGCTGAATGTATCTGCTATCCCGGGAATATCCAGATGCCCTTTAAATCTCTGTAATTTCCTGACCATTTCGCTCGCTTCGGCGGGATCGCCTTCTTTTCCTATGGATGCAGCAACATCCAGCGTGAAGAAATTGGAATGTTGGATATAGGCATCAACGTTTTCTAAATTGATGTGGTCTGCATCCACATACCAGCTGCCCTTGTAATTCAGCGCGTTTACAGCTTGACTGGCTTCCTTCCAGGTGTCGGCAGTATCGGTTTTTACGATCTGATGTTCCCGGTTTGATTTGTTCCAGACCGGAACGAGTGGGATCCCCATGTCATTTGCTTTCATGATCGCGCTTAACTGGGCCTTGCCCTGCCTGGTGAACCTGTCACCAATCCCAAATGAATATTTCTCTAATAATTTCATTGATAATGTTCGTTTATTCATGAATTGTAATTGACCGTGTACGCACACGAAATTATCAAAAATTTCTGTGATTTTCAAAATATTATTTGTAATTTTGAATTGCTGGATCAGGATGTGTCTTTTAAATCATTGATATACAATACACTATTGTATTCATGCAATATATTTCGGATCAAATATGTCACGGATCAGGATCAAAGATATCGCTCAGATGGCCAATGTTTCTACGGGGACAGTTGACCGGGTGATACATGGCCGTGAAGGGGTCTCCAAAACCACGAGGGCACGGGTATCTAAAATCATTAAAGACTATGATTATCAACCAGATATTCTTGCAGGGGCACTTGCATCGAAAAAAACGTACCGCCTCATGGTCTGCATGCCGGACGTCGTGAACGCACACGCTTTTTGGAAATTACCTGAGTTAGGTGTCAAAAAGGCGCTGGAAGAGCTGGGTCATTTTGACCTCCACGTTGATTACCTGCGGTTTGATCAGCATAACAAAGCCGATTTTCTGCATAAGGCCAGGGATGTGGATCCATCCTTGTACGACGGACTCCTGTTTGCTCCTGTGTTCAGTGAGGTATCAGCAGAATTCCTGGCTGCATGGAAAACAGCAGGTATTCCATGTGTGCAATTCAATTCAAGGGTCGAAGGTATCGAGGCGGATGGCTTCATTGGACAGGACGCTTACCAGAGTGGCTTCCTGGGCGGCAGGCTGATCAGCTACGGACTGCCGGTTGAACGGGACCTGCTGATTGTGAACCTGTCATCACGCAAAGATAATTACCAGCATATCATCCGCCGCGAACGGGGTTTTCGCGCGTACTTCGAAGATCACAGCGACCGGGTCAATAACCTGGTATCGCTCAATCTGAATGGAGGCAATTACGAAAAGGTGGCTGAAGAGATTGCCAGGAAAATGACAGAGCTTCAGATTGCCGGGATCTTCGTGACCAATTCCAGGGTGCACCTGCTGGCCAGGTACCTTGCTGAACGCGGCATAATGAATATACGTTTGATCGGATATGATCTTCTGCCTGAGAGCGTTGAATATCTGAAGCGGGAGTACATCGATTACCTTATCTCACAGCGTCCGGAGGACCAGGCATACCTTGGAATACGTCAGTTATTCAGCCTGGTAGTCCTCAAACGTAAACAACCCGGGCAGGTATTACTGCCTATTGATATACTTACAAAAGAAAACATCGATTATTATCTAAAATTCAATGAACAATATGAACAACCTGAATGATCTTAAAGACAAGGTATGCGTAATCACTGGTGGCGGCGGCGTCATTGGTGCTTCACTGGCTGCCGGGCTTGCTGAAGCAGGCATCGTCACCGTGATCCTGGATATCAATGAAGAAGCTGCACAAAAAGTCGCAGCTTCGGTCCGTGACGAAACCGGGACCGATTCCTACGGGATGAAAGCCAATGTGCTCGACAAGGCATCGCTTGAAGCTGTGCGGCAACGCATCAACGATGAGGTGGGTCAGATCGACTTCCTGATCAACGGGGCCGGCGGAAACTCTCCGCAGGCAACGACACAACTGGAGGAGCTTACGGAAAATGATTTAAATGACCTGGAGAAATCCTTCTTTGGTCTTGAGCTGGAGGGATTTCAAAAGGTATTCGACCTGAACTTTATGGGCACCCTGCTTCCTTCAATGGTACTCGCCAGGCAGATGGTGGAAAGGCAGAAAGGGGTGATCCTGAATATATCTTCCATGAACGCATATAAACCACTCACAAAGATCCCTGCCTATTCGGCAGCAAAAGCTTCTGTTAATAATTTTACAGAATGGCTGGCAGTGCATTTTGCCAAGACAGGGGTGCGTGTGAATGCCATTGCCCCGGGATTTTTCCTGACCAATCAGAACAGGTTTCTGCTGTTGGACGAAGCCACAGGGGATCTGACGGCCAGGGGAGAAAAGATCATTGCCAATACCCCCATGGGCACATTTGGCGAACCGGCAGATATTACCGGAACAGCATTGTACCTCTTATCAGATATGAGTCATTTCATTACAGGTATCTGCATACCGGTAGATGGCGGATACAGTGCTTTCGGTGGCGTGTAAGCCGGATTTTTAAAGGTCAGACCAATTAAAATAATTGTTACAGATAAATACATAACAAGGAGCTAAGCAAATGAAAAATGTAATCGTAGCACAATCTGGTGGTCCCTCACCGGTAATCAATTCATCCCTGCGGGGAATCGTGGAGACATGTAAACGATTCCCTGGCACATTCGGCACTGTTTATGGCGGCTGGCATGGCATTGAAGGCGTGCTCCGTGAGGAACTGCTGAACCTTTCAGCTCAGCCTGACGAGGAGATTTCGCTGCTCAGGACTACTCCCGCCGCAGGATCAGTGGGAACATGCAGGTATAAACTAAAAGATCACCAGGAGAAGGATATGGCCAGGATCGTGGAGGTCCTTAAAGCCCATGAAGTTGGATATTTCTTTTACATCGGAGGAAATGATTCGCAGCACACCGCTTTCCGTGTCAGCGAACTGGCCCGGGAACACGGGCTGGATGTGATCGCAGTGGGCGTGCCCAAAACGATCGATAACGATGTGGGTGACAGTGCATTCAAATTGATCGACCACACCCCGGGATACGGCAGTGTTGCGAAGTACTGGTCCCATATTGTTCAGAATGCAGACGAGGAAAATCGCGGTTCTTCACCAGCCGATCCGGTCCTGGTGCTGCAGGCCATGGGAAGAAAGATCGGTTACATCCCTGCAGCTGCCAGGCTTGCAGATCCAAACAGGGAAATGCCCCTGCAGATCTATATGGCTGAATCCGGGGTCTCCCTGATGGAAATGGCAGACAAAGTAAACGATCAGCTGAAACAGGATGGACGCTGTATCGTGGTGGTGAGCGAAGGATTTGATGTGGGATCCCTTGGAGAAGTCAAGGATTCTTTTGGTCATACCTCGTTCGGCAGCAGCCAGCAGTCCGTATTCCAGGTGGTGGTCAATTACCTGAACGAAGTGGGACTTAAGGCGCGCGGTAAAGCACGCGGACAGGTGATGGGCACCGACCAGCGTGATACGGCCATCTATGCATCGACGGTAGACCTGGATGAAGCTTATCGCGTTGGTCAGAAGGCTGTTGATATCGCAATCAATGACGGTAATGGCTGGATGGCAACGATCCTGAGGGAACCGGGCTTTGTCTACAATGTGAAGTACGACAAAGTTCCGCTCGAGAAAGTGGCACTCTCGGAAAGGACCTTCCCCGATAAATGGATTTCAGATAGCAGGGTGGATGTTACTGATGCGTTCGTGGAATATGCACGTCCGCTCATAGGCGAAGACTGGGTGAGTGTGCCGGTGATCAATGGAAGACAGCGGTTTGCAAAGCTCAAGCCGATCTTTGCGGACAAGAAGCTGAAAGCATACGAACTGCAGGCCGGCTGATTCTGATAATGAAGCCCATTGCTGCGGCAGCAGGGAACCTGTTAATACTCAAGCCTTAAATACCAAATCATTAATCCCAAATCATTAATCCCAGATAAGAACCAATATGAACCTACAGCAGAAATTAAAAGATCTTCAACCGACGCAGGAGTTTTTCATCGGTATCGACTCCGATGGGTGTGCCTTCGATACGATGGAGATCAAGCAAAAGGAATGTTTTTGTCCGAATTTTATTAAGTATTACGGACTCCAGAAGATATCAAAATATGCACGGGAAACATGGGAATTCACGAACCTCTATTCCAAGACCAGGGGGGTCAACCGGTTCCTGGCCGTTCTTGAAACCTTCAGGTTGCTGGCCCAGCGACCCGAAGTGCACGCACGGGGCATGGAATTGCCTGATATGTCTGAACTGATCCGCTGGACCCAGAATTAAACCAAACTCGGGAATCCCACGCTGATTGAATATGCGAAAACAGTGAATCATCCTGATATCGACCTGGCCCTTGAATGGTCATTGCAGGTGAACCGGGATATCAAGGACATGGTATTCGGAATGCCCCCTTTCCCGGGAGTGCGCGAGTCACTGGAAAAGATCAATGAAAAGGCCGATTCCCTGGTTGTTTCGCAGACCCCGCTGGAAGCACTCGAGCGTGAATGGGAGGAGAATGACATTGACGGATTCGTAAGGCTGATCTGCGGACAGGAATATGGTACCAAAACGGAACACCTCGAGCTGGCAGCCAAAGGGAAATATCCGGATGACAAAATACTAATGATCGGGGATGCCCCGGGAGATTTAAAAGCAGCAAAAGATAATGAAGTGCTTTTCTTTCCGATCAATCCGGGACACGAAGAGGATTCATGGGACCGTCTGCTGAATGAGGGACTGGATAAGTTCTTCAGTGGAACATTTGCAGGCTCCTATGAGCAGACACTCCTGGAAGAATTTGATTCGTTCCTGCCTGAAAAACCTTCCTGGAATGTGAAATAACCGGTCCAGATGAGCCGTGTTACCCAAACCAGCAGGACTGGCAGAGTTCAAAATATATTTCAATGCGTTATCAGCAGGTAGCTGCATACCGTCCAAAATTAAAATGAGATGATCTATTACGAAAAAGGAGGAAAAGACCTCGAATTGTCACGCGACGATATCAGGGAAGGGCTGGAGAAAGCGTTGAGCAAACTGGGCCAGCGCGAAAAAGTGCTGGCCATTCCGCCAGATATCACCCGTGCCCACAGCCTTGCCGGTCCCATCACGGAAATGGCCTGGGAATATTATGGCGAGCGTATGACCGATATCCTTCCTGCGTTGGGTACGCATGCACCTATGACCCCTGCGGAAATAAAGAAGATGTACGGTAATACCCCGGAGTCCCTGTTCAGGGTGCATAACTGGCGCAATGACATTGTCACACTGGGAGAGGTGCCGGGAACGTTTTTGAAGGAGGTTTCAGAGGGGAAGGTCTCCTATGCTTGGCCCGCGCAGGTGAACAGGCTGCTCGTGGAAGGAGGTCATGATCTGATTCTTTCCGTGGGACAGGTAGTGCCGCATGAAGTAATCGGAATGGCCAACCACAATAAA
>CAZPTO010000058.1:0-13342 GCA_964589155.1 uncultured Bacteroidaceae bacterium
CTCGAAGCTGTTGGCCACATTGTCCCTTGCTTCCTGGATAAGCCAATCGATCTGCTGATTGTACAGCACGGTCAGAGAATCCTGCTTTGCACAGATCTGCTTGAATTCGAGAAGCGACGGTATATACTTCTCGTAAGCATCGGTATAAGCCTGTTGAAGGGAGGTGATCTGGTCGATCGCTTCATTTTTCACCAGTTCAGCGGTTTGCTGCTTCTGTTCAAGCGTGTGTGCTTTTGACGCCATCCAGTAATCAAGGTACAGCACCCGTATGGCAAATTCGATCTCGTTCTGGTAATTCTGAAGATTGGCCTCGAAGGAGAGCAGCGGGGCCCATCCTTTCGGGTTACCGAAGTAATCGAGGTTTTCATTCAGCTGTTCCTCAAGGGCACTGAAGGAGTAATAGAGTTGGTCAAGGTCCAGTGCCGTCACCGTGTCGTTGTCCCAGTCACCGGTTTGCTTATAGGAACCGATGAGACCCATATACTTTTTGCAGGTTTCATCAACCAGTGCCTCCTGGCCGTAGATATAGAGCTCACGGGCATATTGCAGCATGAACCGCACCGCATGCGGATGCAGCCAGCTGTACCAGTTGTTTTCAAAGACCTGTTCCCCGTTCTCTCCCCGGGGTCCGAGCGGCATCTTTTTCCAGTTGGTCGGGGTTCCGTGCCATCCACCATCAAGGTTCGCGATGGAACGGATATTCAGGTTGGCGTACAGGTTTCCACCGTCACCGCCGCCCCCTGGTGCTGAGAATTCATCCGTTCCCTGCACCATGATGGAGGGGCTGCCCTGGCCTCCGTTGACGTACAACCTCAGGTGGTTGCCGGGAGCCTCGATGGTCCGGCAGTAGCAGTGCATATCGGATGCATTCAGCCCGTTGTGGCCTGCCAGCTCCGGAGTTCTCGGGGTGGTGTTGATACACGAGATCACATCGCCATGGTCCTCAAATACCAGGTCCTCGCAGTAGATGGTTACCTTCGTCTGTGGAAGATGAACACTGTCGCGGATGATGAGGCGTGACGCATAGATGTTCAGTGCTTTCAAATTGGAAAGTCCCTGGTAGGTGAACGGGACGGTTCCTGCGTCGAAGATGACCTGCTTTCCTATGATGTCAATACTGACCACGGTGTCTTCGCCGTTGAAATTCATCGGTCCGCCCGTGGTCCGGGTTTTCCTGACCAGGATGGTATCCGAGAATTCCATATCATGCAGGTATGCAATGATATCCTGTTCGGGATTCATGTCGGGAACGGGGCTGAACATCACGACCTGGCGGAGGGTATCGGTGCCATCGATCCCCAGGAATTCGACTTCGAATTCGGATACATCTGTAACCAGTGGGGTGTAATCGAACACTGCCGATTGCTTTTCAGCATCAAGAATAAGGGTGGTATCGTACCTGTTCCAGACGTTGTAGGCATAGCTTGCATCGGGGTGGTTGTCCCAGTAAAACCGGAACCGGCAGGTACTGTTATGGTACACCACCTTTTCAGGGATCTCACCCAGTTTATAGGAAAACAGGGTGTCTTCGGGAAGCAGGAGCAGGTTGGCCAGGCCTGTGGCATGATTGCCATAGGACACATAGGGCTGTCCGGCAATATAACTGAGGGTCACCGAATCGGTCTGACCCAGGGATCCAATTGCGGAAGGGGTCCAGGACTGACTGTGAACGGTGGAGATCAGCATGCATCCAGCCAGGATCAGTATGTATTGCATCTGTTTCACAAGTATATTTTATTAGTTATAGTATTAATTTACAATATATTATAGACTTCGTTATTACTCAAGGGGACCAGTTGCCTCACAACATAATAGTATTATCAATGGTGTTCGGCGAACCCTCATCATGCTTCCTGAACGCTTCGTTACATATACACATCTCCTTTTGTCTTTGCTCCGCTGAAATATCTATGCCCAATGCTGAGGGTTTCATTTCAGGGGTGTTTCAGATTAATGTACTCCACTGTATACAGCCTAGTACTTGACAATGAAATTCACATAGGCATTTCTTGGACGGGTTTCTGAGGAAGTTCTTGCCACCCTGGACAGATCGAAATCGACCATGTGGTAATTGTCCGATGCTCCGGAGCCGATCCCGGTACTTTTGTATACCCAGGTCCGCTGGAAGGGGCCTGTGGAATTTCCCTTTATAGCTGCATAGGTATTAAAATCGCCTATAACGCCTGTCACATTTTGCATCGCATCCTGCTGGTAGGATCCCACGCTGTTTCCAAATGCACCGCCCGGATATCGGCTGACCCGCAGTGCACTGTCAGGATCCGAGAAATCGTCGTTGCTGGCGCCGCTGACCCCCCGGAGGGAGACCCCCCTCAGGTCGGGAACGTTGAAGGTCTCGGGGGAAGGACCTCCCCAGTAGGTGCCGATTGCCTCAAACAGACGCGGATAATCCACCTGGTTGTATGCTGATCCGTCGCAGAGCAGCCAGCCCACAGGTATTTTTTCTATCGGCCCGGCAAAGGGGATGATCGCACCAGCAGGAAATTCAATGTGTGCACTCAGTGCCACTTTTGCCACTTTTGCCACAGGAACCCCCAGAATGGTAGATTCACTCAGAACCTTTCCCCCGTCTTCTGAAACCCGGAGGATGGTTTCGTTCAATTCCGTGGAATCGTTTTTCAGCAGCAGCGATGGAGCATAGGTTTGCCCGCTGGCACCCTGACCGATTACAATGGTGAATGCACCAAAATCATTTGTAGTTACAGCATGGGTTTCAGTATACACTGTAGTATTGTCCTGGACCAATTCTGCAATCAGGTTGAGATGCTCATTATCCCGAAGTGATCCGTCATCGTTGCGAAGAACGGCCTGGTAGGAAAAGCCTGATTGTGCAGTGGTTAAGGAGCAAACCAGGATAATGTTGAGGAAAATGATCGTTCTTTTCATAATAGTAATTATTGGATATTCTGGTTATTGGAGATGATTTCATGACAGGTGATTAGCCGGGATAGACGATCCTTTTTTGCCTGGTGTTCCGAAAAGTTGTATGGATTACTGGTGATGTCTGATCAATTGTGATCCCGGTGAAGAGGAATGCACCATTCTGCCCAGTCGACAGAAGTATTAAGAGGCCAGAAAAGAATAATAAATTTACAGGGTAAACAGATACAAATCAAGTATTTCCCCGCTTTTTTTTAAGTATTCCATAATAGTTAAGAGAGCATGTTCAGTTGAAGGAAGGTTATTTTACATTAAATTGCAGAAAAAAAACATGAATACTGTTCTTACAACCCTCTTAATAACCCTTCTGCTGGCCACCAGTAGTAGCACAGCTGGCCAGGATGCAAACAATACACCAGATGTCTGGGTAATTGATTTCTTCGACGATTTCGACACGTTCAATACGGAAAACTGGCAGGACCAGCGCATATGGGTGAACAATGAACAGCAATGTTATGTGCCGGATAACCAATACGGAACACGTGAAGTAAGTAACGGTACAATCAAACTGAAGGTGATCAATATTGGTGAACCGCTTCCATGTGATAATATGGATAAGCATGGCAAGCAGCATCCGGACACCCGGTATGTTGCAGGCCGGATCGCATCAAAAAACCGAAAGGAATTTGTCAAAGGAAAATGGACTGCACGGCTCAGGCTTTGGGGAAATGGCGAACCCAGTATGTTCCCTGCCTGGTGGATCCTGGGCGCACGAAATAATGAGCCTCCTGTCCAGGAACCTGATGAAAACATTTGCTGGCCGCTGACAGGATCCGGAGAAATAGATATTTTTGAACACCATGGCGACCACCAGGAGGACCAGTATACAACGGGAGCCATCAAAAGCCTGGGAGAATGTGACAAAGGAGATTGGTGGAGTTTGCGCACCACTGTACCATCCAAGCTGAATGAATATCATGAGTATTCTGTTGAATGGGAGGGCAGCGACCTGGTATACCGGCTGGATGGCAAGGAAGTGTATCGCAATGAAGGTGAAGGGGACAAATACCCGGAACCCATGTTTGCCATTCTCAATTATGCAAAAATTACAGATACACCAATGACCGGTGAGTGGGTCATGGAGGTAGACTGGGTGAAGCATGAATACCGGAAATAGCTGCCATGCTCAACCGTGTAGAAGGAACTTTATTCCTTCCTGGAGTGCGATGCTCCGGTCCTGGTCAGAATACACACCCTGGGGCCCAAATATTGATATTTGGCACGTGGCTACACAGGTACTTATAATTCAACGTCAAATCCCAGTAATGCGCGCACCTTACCGGTATTTTTTTTATTGGTTAAAAGCTCCAGCAGCAAAAACGCAACATCCACGGCTGTGGATGGATTCCAGGATGTGATCATGTGATCATCAACCACAATGGGCTGATTGATCACATCGACACCAGATTCCTTTAGGGCTTCCCGTCTGACAGGATTCTTGTAAGTAGTACCTGTTTTGCTGTTTAAGATGCCGCTCTTTCCCAATGGCAAAGCCCCGACACAGACAGATGCAATGATCTTGTCATTGGCCCTGAAGCCCCGGATCAGATCCAGGAATCTGTCATGATAAGCATCCTCATAAAAGCCATATTGTTCAAATCCACCGGGTACAGCCAATGCGTCAAAATCTGCGATCTCAATTTCATCAATCAAATAGTCGACAATGAACCTCTGGTTGAAAGAACTATTGATTTCCTTTCTTAATCCGCAGGAAAACAATTCCGTGGAACGATCGCCTTCAACAAGGTTCCAGCCCATCACATCTATAAACACACTAGCTTCAATGGTCTCAAAACCATCCGCCAACAACAGCAATACTTTTTTCATCTTTATCATCTACTATTTCATCGATAATGCAGGAACTATCTACATCTTTATTCAGCAATCAGTGCCTTCTTGCATGTTTCATTCTCGCCAGCAATTTAAGAAATCAACTGAATATATGTTCATGTATGCACAGAAAGGTTGATGAGATCGTATTGATTACGATTTTTCACCTCACCTGCAACCTTTGTACTAAAAGATGAATTATTTTTTGCAATTTTGTCCGGTAATAACTCCGAGCCCGCATTCCTGTAGAATGGAATCCGGGCCGATGGGATCAGCTGGAAACGGTTGCTCCTCCCGATTCCCGGGTTTCCCGGGGTGACTTGGAAAGGAGAAAATGAAATGACAGACATCTATTTTCTAGGAGGGATCTTCCTTATCGCGGTGCTCTATTCTTCCGTTGGACATGGAGGGGCAAGTGGATACCTGGCTTTTATGGCCCTGGCAGGATTAAGTCCTGAAATTATGAGACCCTCTGCACTTGTGCTCAATATCTTTGTATCCCTGATTGCTTTCATCTCTTTTGCGCGGAACCGGCATTTCCGGTTTTCCCTGATCTGGCCCTTTGTGGTGACATCGATACCGTTTGCGTTCCTGGGAGGATCCTTTTCTGTGGATGCCAGGGTGTATAAGATCATCCTGGGCATATTTTTAATTTTTGCAGTTACCAGGATGCTGCTTCAGACAAAAGGCAGGGACAGCTATAAAAATGTCAGGATTCCTTTGGCACTTGGTGTCGGGGCGGTGCTCGGATTCTTCAGCGGACTGATCGGTATCGGGGGAGGCATTATCCTGAGCCCGGTAATCCTCTTGCTGGGGTGGGCAACTGTGAAACAGACTGCTGCCGTTTCGGCAGTATTTATTTTTGTTAATTCGATTGCAGGATTAAGCGGTTTTGTAATACATAATGAATGGCCCCAAATGAATATAGGCCTGTTTGTTGCTGCCGGTGTTGCCGGTGGACTCCTGGGATCAAGCCTTGGCAGCTACAGGATCGGGGAACGTCCGCTGAGGTATGCCCTTTCATTTGTGCTGTTGCTTGCCAGTATCAAATTGTTCTTTTTATAATACAACCAGATGATGGAAACAGTATCCGGGAAAAATAAAAATGTAATCATGAAACCAGGTTCCGTGGAGAAGGAAGACCTTTGCAGGGAACAGGAGGACCTTTCCCGGGAGAAGGAAGACCGCTCCACAGGCTTCAGGATAAACGGGTTGCAGCATGACCGGGTTCCTTTTCCCAATATGATATTGATCGCAGGTGACGGAAGGAATGTTGGGAAAACATCCTTCGCAATGCAAATTATCAGGACCTTGTCTGTAAGCACAGAAGTGATTGCGATCAAAACCACACCGCACAAACATGTGCTGACAGGAGGACTTGAAATGGTGGTGCAAACTGAGGATTACCTGGTTGCCCTTGAAAAAGGGGAACATCATAAGGACAGCGCACTTCTTCGGCAGGCAGGAGCTGTCCAGGTCTTTCTGATCATGGCTGAGCAACACTTTTTAAGACGGGCTTTTTCTCATATTTCAGCACATGTTAATGATAAGATTTGTGTTGCTGAATCAGGTGGACTGTCGGAAATTGTACACCCCGGTGTTTTCTTTTTCATCAGGAACCAGGGGGGAGCAATCCGGAAAAAACATTACCTGGAATTTGATCCGTTGGTTGTGACGAACAGGGGAACGACATTTGATTTCGCAACTGAAAAACTGGATGTAGTAAACAATGAGCTGGTAATTCAGAAATAGGGAATGAGCAAATTTGAAGATATACGCAGAAGCATCGATACACTGGAAATGATTTATCCTGTGCAGGAAATTGATTTAAGTGAAAGCCTGGGGTATGTGCTTCGACAGGATATTCTCGCAGAAACCCATATGCCCCCGTTCGATAAATCTGCAGTAGACGGATATGCGTGCAGAAAAGAGGACCTGGAACAGGAACTGGAGGTTTTAGAAGTATTACCGGCCGGGAAAGTACCCGGACAGCAGATCGGCGAAAAACAGTGTTCCAAGATCATGACCGGGGGTGTCATTCCGGAAGGAGCCGATTGTGTGTTTATGGTGGAGGATGCGGAAATGATCGGTACGGACAGGGTCAAATGCCTGAACCCCCAAACCAAACTGAACGTTTGCTACCTTGGAGAAGACTATCAACCCGGTGATGTGCTTGTAAAGAAGGGTGCAATTTTAAGTGCCGGGCATCTCGCGGTGATCGCCGGGACAGGGCAGACACGCATCCAGGTGGCTAAAATGCCTTCAGTGGGCGTGCTGGTTACCGGATCCGAGCTGGTTCCGTACGATGAGACTCCGGAAGCAGGCAAAATTCGGGATACCAACTCAATCCAGTTGATTTCCCTGTTGAAACAGATGAACCTTCAGCATGTTTTTTACGGGATCATCAGGGACAACTATGAAGAGATGAGCAAACATTTTCAGCAGGCAATCAGTGAAAATGAAATTGTCATTTTTACCGGGGGAGCTGCCGTGGGTGATTTCGATCTTGTGCCTGAAATCATTAAAAATGAAGGATTTAAAGTACTCTGGAACCGCACGGGTCTGAAGCCTGGCAATCCAATGAGCTGTGCAGTGAAAGGCAATACATATGTGTTCGGATTATCCGGCAATCCTGTTTCTTCTTTCGTTCAGTTTAAGTATTTGACGATGCCGGTGATATACAGGCTGCTGGGTGCAGATTATGCTCCCTTCCGGATCAAGGCAAGGATGAAATCGGCTTATGTGCGCAAAAATGCCGACAGGCAGGGGGTCGTGCCTGCAAGGATCAACCAGGACGGAGAGATTGAGGCAGTTCCCTTTCATGGTTCAGCACATATAAATGCGATTCCGGAAGCAAATGCTTTGCTTGAGATCCCTGCCGGGAAAACTAACATTGAAAAAGGAGAGGTGATCTATGTTAGACCGGTTTAACAGAAATATTACCTACCTGCGGATCTCAGTGACAGACCGATGTAACCTGAGATGCAGGTATTGTATGCCTGAAGAAGGGGTCATGCAGAAAAACCACAGGGAGATCCTTTCTTTCGAGGAGATCACCGATGTTGTGAAAACCGGGGTGAAACTGGGGATCAGTAAGATCAGGCTTACCGGGGGAGAACCATTGGTCAGGAAAGATGTATCCAAACTGATCCGTATGATCAAAGCAGTTGATGGGATCGAAGATATCGGTCTGACTACAAATGGTACGTTGCTCCCCACTTTTGCAGAAGATCTGTGGAATGCAGGGTTGCGGAGACTCAATATCAGCCTGGATACACTTAATAAAGAAAAATACAGGGAGATTACCCGGACAGATAAGCTTGATCAGGTGTTGGAAGGCATTGAAATCGCAAAAAAATTAGGATTTGATCCGGTCAAGATCAATTTTGTACGCATCCCCGGCGTCAATAAGGAAGATGAACAGGAGGTCAAACAATTTTGTAACCAACATGGGATGAAAATCCGGTTCATCCGGCAGATGGACCTATCCTCGGGGGAATTTTATCCCGTTGAGGGAGGAAGCGGCGGGACCTGCAAGATCTGTAACCGGTTGCGGCTTACGGCGGATGGAAAGATTATCCCCTGCCTGTTTTCAGATGTTGGATACAGCATCAGGGAAGCGGGTATCGAAGAAGCATTTTTCAAGGCCCTGAACATGAAACCCGAAAGCGGTCATGTCTCAACAAATCATCATTTTTACAACATCGGAGGTTGATATGGATGAACTTTCACATATTGATAAAGACGGTAAAGCCCGCATGGTGGATGTGGGAAATAAACCCGAAGAGCGCCGTATTGCGCGCGCTGAAGGTTTTATCTCTCTTGGCAGTAAAACCATTTCCCTGGTCAGGGACGGCATGTTGAAAAAAGGGGATGTGATCACTGTGGCTGAAATTGCAGGCATCCAGGCAGCAAAAAACACACCGCAGCTCATTCCGTTGTGTCACCATTTGCTGTTGACAAAAGTGGATGTCAAATGCGTGGTGGAAGCGGAAGGAATACATGCGCAAAGCATGGTAAAATGTACAGGTCAGACCGGCGTTGAAATGGAAGCCCTGACGGCTGTGAGTGTGGCACTGCTCACCGTTTATGACATGTGCAAGGCGGTGGATAAAGAAATGGAGATCAAAGAGATAAAGCTTTTGTCAAAGCAGAAGCAGGCGGTTTGAAGCAGTGCTGACATGGATTAAATGGGTTGTGGAATTTGCCCTGCCTTGTTGTGGATTGGGCTTCAGCTACCAATGATTCGTATAAAAGTATACAGGACAGTAAAGATAATTTGTTGTAAATGCAAAAAGAGGACAGGCCATTGAAAACACTGGAAGTAGTTTCTGTAAATATTTCAAAAGAAAAGGGTACGGTTAAGGTGCCTGTAAGTGAGATTGAATTAAATGGCCAGGGAGTCAGGGGAGATGCCCACGCAGGAAACTGGCACCGCCAGGTTAGCCTGCTTGCAAGTGAAAGTATTGAACAGGCAGAAGCAGCTGCGGGGGAAAAGTTTCCGGACGGCACATTTGCTGAAAATATTACCACTCGGGGGATTCAAATCCATAAAACCAACATCCTCGACCGGTTTGTAAGCGATTCTGTCGCACTCGAGGTAACTCAGATCGGAAAGAAATGTCATGCCAAATGTGCCATCGGCCGGAAGGTGGGCAATTGCATTATGCCCCTGGAAGGGATCTTTGTTCGGGTAACCGGCGGGGGCATCCTGAAACCCGGTGACCGGCTGACGTATCATCCCAAAACATTCAGGATAAAGGTCATTACCCTGAGTGACAGGGCAGCTTCCGGGGAATATGAAGACCAAAGCGGACCGGAGATTGAGCGCGTATTGACTTCGTGGGCGGAGGAAGTGAGGCTTCATCTGCAGATTGAAAGGGAAATCATCCCTGACGAAAAGGCGGTCCTGGAAAACAGGATGGGATCCGCTGTTGCAGGAGATTATGATATGGTCTTTACAACTGGCAGTACCGGTATCGGTGCCCGGGACATTGCACCTGAAACGATCTCAGGTTTCCTCGAAAAAGAGATCCCCGGGATCATGGATATGATACGGTTGAAGTATGGTGCTGAAAAACCAAATGCCCTGCTGAGCAGATCTGTTTGCGGTACCCATGGAAAGACATTGATATTTGCCCTGCCGGGAAGTCCGAAAGCGGTCCGCGAATACATGGCAGAGGTCACAACAGTGTTGCTCCATATGCTTTTGATGGTGCACGGAATAAGTGCACATTGACAGGTGGTGAATAAAAGCTGCTCTGCGCCAGAAGGCGCTAATTGGATATTTACGAAAATACGGGCGGGCATGACCGCATGGGAATGATCGCAAACGGTCTATAAGTATTTCATTATCTTCTGCACATCAAATGGATTTCCGTGTCCCGGATAAATGGTGGTTGCTCCCTGCTGCAAAACGGTTTTCCAGCTTTCCTTGATTTGATCTATATCCCGGGCATATATTGGAAGCCTGGGCTTGAGGGTAAACAGGAAGAAATTATGAGCCAGGCAGCCGACAAAGGCTTCGCCGGTTTTTAGGATTACGCTGACTGATCCTGCTGTATGCCCGGGCGTATGAATAATCTTTCCATTTAACCCATATGTATCCAGGGACATGCCATCATCATCGAGGAGGATGTCTGGTCTTAACCTGGAGATCTTCATTTTACGCATTATTGGGTAGAGCATGGACCTGGATATTTTGCCCCATGCAGTCACACCGGGGGGCCAGCTAAATATGCCATGTTCGATCATTTTTCGGTCCTCCTTATGTATCGCTACATCAGCTCCTGTAAGCGATTTCAGCTCCTTAGCAGCACCTGCGTGATCAAAGTCACCATGGGTCAGAACGATCAGCCGGATGTCTTTCGGTGAGAGTTGCAACTTGTTCAATTGCCGGACGAATTTATTTTCACTTTTCGGTTGGCCGGTATCAATGAGTACCATTCCATTTTTCCCCTTGAGCAGGTAGCACCTGTTAATACCAGATTTCAGGGTATATATCGAATGATCCATACCTTTGCATATATTTTTGCTATATAAATTTACAATATTTTTGACAGAATTCCCTGCATGACACTTGACATCCTTAAAACAATATCGTAAGTTTGTTTATTATCAAAAGAGAATCATTCTCGCTGGAGAATAAAACTATATTGCACATTGATTGATCGAATTAAAGACAGGTTGATTGAAAAAGGGCTGAAGGTCACCCCCCAGCGTATTGCTATCCTGGAGGCAATATACAACCTGGGCAATCATCCTACTGCAGAAATGATCATGGAGTATATCAAGGGAACCTATCCGGGAATTGCTTCAGGAACCGTGTACAAGGTACTCGATGTTTTAATTGAGCACCGGCTGATTGACAGGGTGAAAACGGAGAAGGATGTCATGAGATATGACGGGATCCTGGAAGATCATCACCACCTGTATGCTTCTGAATCAGCAGAGATCAAAGATTACGTGAATGAAGAACTGGACGAAATATTAAGGAATTATTTTCAGCAAAACGCAATCGAAGATTTTGAAATCCAGAAAATCAGGCTTCAGATCAACGGGCGATTCATGAACAACAGGAACAACGGAACAAGCCGGAGTAAATATAAAAAATGAATATCCAACATCTGCGTGCAGTATACCATTATATCTGTGTCAGATAGGTCAGGAAGAAACTATCGGCAGCGATTAAACAATAGAATCAGATCAATATGAATAACTAAATTTTTTAAAGTATGAAACACAAACATTTTTCAGGTACTTCAAACCGCGATTGGTGGCCGGATCAATTGAATTTGGACATTCTTCGTCAACATTCCGCATTGGCCAATCCGATGGATGCATCCTTCAACTATGCAAAAGAGTTTAAATCCCTCGACCTCAAGGCAGTGAAAAAAGATATCTCGGACCTGATGACACAGTCACAGGAATGGTGGCCTGCAGACTTTGGTCATTACGGACCACTTTTTATCCGGATGGCCTGGCACAGTGCAGGTACTTACCGTGTCGCTGACGGACGCGGGGGTGGAGGCACAGGCAATCAGCGCTTTGCACCGCTGAACAGTTGGCCTGACAATGTCAACCTGGATAAAGCACGACTGTTGTTATGGCCTGTGAAACAAAAGTATGGTAAGAAAATATCATGGGCCGACCTGATGATCCTGGCCGGGAATGTTGCACTCGAATCAATGGGGTTCAAGACCTTTGGTTTTGGAGGCGGACGTGAAGATCTCTGGGAACCGGAAAAAGACATTAACTGGGGGCCTGAGCAAGAGTGGCTGGCAGATGAGCGGCACGATGCAGACGGAAACCTTAAAGGACGCCTTGCTGCGGATCATATGGGCCTGATCTATGTAAACCCGGAAGGACCCAACGGAGAACCCGATCCGGTTAAATCAGCAAAGTACATCCGTCAGTCTTTCAAGCGCATGGCCATGAACGATGAAGAAACCGTTGCGTTGATTGCCGGGGGGCATACCTTTGGTAAAGTGCACGGTGCCGCGCCCGAAAAACATCTCGGTCCGGATCCGGAGTCAGCTCCTATTGAGCAGCAGGGCCAGGGCTGGAAAAGTAGTCATGGAACCGGGAAAGGTCCCCATACCATTACAAGTGGACTTGAAGGAGCCTGGACCAATAAACCCACAGTGTGGGATATGGGTTACTTTGAGAACCTGTTCAAATATGAGTGGGAGGTGATCAAAGGACCTGGTGGCAAATACCAGTGGAGACCAAAGGACGAGGCAGCAAAAGACACCGTTCCGGATGCTCACGATCCGGATAAGCGACACGCCCCAATGATGCTCACAACGGATATTGCCCTGAAAGCGGATCCCGAATATGAAAAAATCTCCAGGCGGTTTTACGAAGACATGGATGCACTTGCCGACGCATTCGCCAAGGCATGGTACAAACTCGTGCACCGCGATATGGGACCCAAATCACGCTACCTGGGACCTGAAGTTCCGGAAGAAGAATTTCTCTGGCAGGATCCCATTCCCGAAGTGGACTATCAGCTGGTTGATGATGCAGATATCAAGGAATTGAAGAAAAAGATCATGGATTCCGGACTTTCTGTTTCTGAATTGGTATCCACCGCCTGGGCATCAGCCTCCACATACCGTGGGTCCGACTACCGAGGTGGTGCAAACGGTGGCCGGGTAAGACTTGAACCACAGAAATCGTGGGAAGTGAACAACCCGGAGCAGTTGTCAAAGGTCCTTAAAAAGCTGGAAGCTGTTCAGGAGGAGTTCAATAGTGCACAGAGTGGCAACAAAAAAGTCTCGCTGGCCGATCTGATCGTACTGGGAGGCTGTGCAGCCATCGAACAGGCTGCAAAAAAGGCGGGACATGATGTGACCGTTCCATTTACACCGGGACGCACGGATGCCTCAGAAGAGCAAACCGATGTGGAGTCATTTGAATTACTTAAGCCCAGATCTGACGGGTTCCGCAATTACATCATGGACGATAGCAGGATTACTGCATCAGCGGAAGAACTGTTGATTGACAAAGCACAGTTGTTGACGTTGTCTCCGCCGGAAATGACCGTCCTGGT
>CAZPTO010000059.1:0-8187 GCA_964589155.1 uncultured Bacteroidaceae bacterium
TCATTCGCCAGGTGTTCTTTTCTGATTTTTGCTTTGAAGGACAAGTTTGTTCTCGCTGTGTCGACAAGGAAGTGTTTGTTGAGCAATTTCCTGCCGATCAGTACCGGGTACTTCATCTCTCCACGTTCCGAAAGGGTAAATTCGGTAAGAAACGCTTCGTCGAAAAGGACAATGAGGGTTTCGATCACGAATCTTTTTTCGGAAACGCCAAAGGAATTCTTCACTCTTTTTTGCCGGTAGTTTGAGTATTCAAATTCCCTGAAATTGTATTCCGGATGTGTTTTGTCCAGCAGGGTGAACCTGATTTTCTTTTTACCGTCGACCTCGATCTCCTGGATGTTCGTGCTGTGTATGGCACCTGTGTAGGCACCGGTGTCGATCTTTACATCAAGATTATTTAGCTCAAGTTGCGGAAAATCTGCTCTGTCTGCGCGGCCGATCAGCCGTTTTTCTTTTTTCTTCATAATATGTGTTACTGCAAATATAACACATTGCTGAAGTATACGCTATTTTCCGTTGCTCTGTTCGTAGTCTTCCATGTTACTGAATGAGTATCGATAGCTCATCGGGACGATCTCGTTGTATTCATCCAGCGAAGCATCGGACAGGCATGCATCAATGATCCTCCGGCCCGTATTCAGCAGGTCCTTGTCGAGGTATTTTTGCAGTTCCTCCTTGAAAAACTTGGTCAGGATCTCCGCACCGGCATCGTACCCGTCTTCTCCAAGTTCGATCTGGTTATAGGTTTTCAGGAACCTGGAGGGGATCTTCGATCCTTCAATGGTAAGATAATTCAACTCATAACCCAGCAGCGGACATCGTGCCGGCTGGTGCTGGCTGGTGCGCAGCTTGGCTACGCCGCGACGTGTAAGGTATTCTCTCATAAGCAGCTGGGGCTTGAAACCCACTTTCCATACCCCGATGTGCTGGTTGGGGACCAGGGTAAAGGTAGTGCGCGGTGTTTCAATGATTTGTTTCAGCAGCAGGTTGGCATGGGTGATGCGTTTTCCGGTGGCAAAAGGCCAGTATGAACCTACGCCCTCGCTTTGCATGTTCCCTGATCCAACGATACTCGGGTTGTTATGTCCACGCGGTGCAACCAGTCGCCACAGCCATGCCAGGGCCGGGGGAAGGATATGGAACAATCCCACGATCCCATAGGTGGGATTCTCCCTGGATGCGATGGGCGTACGGATCCCGAAACTCCGTATGTCTACCGAAACAGGTTTGTCGATCACATTAGGGACGCAGTTTCTTGGCATTATGACGCGGGGATTTGGACATTTTTTGCCCGGCTCATCTTCAATGTGGTCCCAGACCAGCGCAGTGGATTCGGGCTTTGACTCGATGTTCAGGAAGAGCAATGGCTTCTCCGGTTTGATGGTGATTTTTTCCAGGAACGGATCATCGCCATATTGCTTGATGCTATCCACCCTGATGAACCATGCGTTCTCTGCATCGAGGATCCTGAGTTTACCGTCATTGCGCTGCAACGAAGGATGGCAAAAGGCCATGTCATCGGCAACAGGATTGAATGTACAGAAACGGGGGATGGTAATGAATCGTTCCTCACCTGTAATACTGTTCTCTCCAAGCTTCACGCGTCCGTCGGGCTCCCGCAGGATATGCTGGTGAAGTTCACTTTTACCGCCACCGCTGGCTCCTTCATGCATGAAGGTCGTGACGTTGTCGTAAGGGCTGACAGATTGTACGGAAGAGCAATGGGCAGTTACCCATTCTTCACGCTCACCCTGGTCCAGCAACACCGCGTACAATCCTTTTTTGGCGCTCGGACCCGGATAGAGGTTGTAGGAATAGACTTCGTGCAGGTTGCCGGTGCGGTTGTGGACCACCGCCTGTTTGCCGTCAAAGTGGGTATGCCTGAATACAGGCGCTACGTAGATTGCCGACTGCAGGTCTGCACCTTCTTTAAGTGCATCTACGGCAACAATCTCCTGCAACATGGATAGTCCCATGGCAAAGAATGCTGCATTGGCCGGGGCAATCGCGATGCCCAGTGAACCGATCCCCATGCGACCTGCAAAATAGAAGAACACCGCCAGATCCTGTTTTTTCAGCCAGTCAAAGGTCTCTTTTTGCAATTCTGAGAAATCGTATCCGTATTTTTCGGCAAACCGTTTTTTGTCGGTGGGTTTGTCATCGGCCAGCGACATGGTGTTCGGATCACGCCTGCGCATGTATGCTTCAGTATAATTGGCCGAAATGCCGTTTTTTACACGCTGCATAATGGCTTCGGTATACATTCCTTTGCCCGGAACATCATAAGCAACTTCGAATTCATTGTTCTCTGCACCGTTGGTAGCAGCATCTACCAGTCCCTTGGTCGTATTGAATACGGTATAACTTTTACATTCGCCCAGCAAGTCGGAAATATTTTGCGGGACTTTAATCTCTTTCTCCTTAAGTATCTTGAATAAATCTGTCATCGAATTGTTTTAATTTGGTGCAAATATATTTCTTTGAGTTTAAAAACTGAAGTAAATAGTCAAAATTAATTATAATATAACATTCCAGGCAGCTTAATTCGGTATTTAACTGATTTTGTGCTTATTTTGCAACAAAATAGTGAATTTAAAGCAGTGGCATTATGGCGGGATTGATCACGTTGATCAAATCGGGTTTCCACACCGACGGATATTATAAATCGATGAACCAGGCATTGATGCGCCTGAATGATGAATATACCATGTTGCATTACCCTTATCATGTGGATGAGGGAGAGAGTTTTTTTGCGGCCCAGAAAAACCTTACGGATTATTGCATCGCATCATTGCCTTCGCTGGAGGGCAAAAGGGTGTTGGAGGTAGGATGCGGTAACGGGGTACAGGCGGCTTATATCAGGGAAAAATTCAATCCTGCCTATGTGCTGGCCATTGACCTGAACGCTGCCAATGTGGAAATTGCCCGCAGCGAAGCAGCGCGCCTGGGTCTTGAGGGAGTAGCGTATGATGTTGGAGATGCCCAGGACCTTTCAGGGATTCCGGACCAGGATTTTGATGTCGTGCTCAATATTGAAAGTGCGTTTCATTATCCTGATAAACCCGCTTTCCTGCGGGAGGTGAAAAGGGTGTTGAAGCCCGGGGGACATTACCTGATTGCTGATATACTGACCACGCCCGTGCGAGGTAATGTCACGAAGAAGCAATGGAAAAAAGGGATGCATCTGAACCACTGGCCCAGGTCGGCATATGTAGAGGAACTGGACCGTGCTGCGCTTCAGCTGGACAAGCTGGATGATATCACCGAGAATGTGATCCGGGGATTTCAGAACTACAGGTTTTGGCTGAAGAATATGAACAGGAGCAGTTTCGTGCGTGATCAGCTGCTGAAGCTCTTTTACACCATCAACGTGGAGCTGAATATCCGTTTGCTGAGAAAGCGCAGGGACTACGTGGTGATCACAGGAGTGCGGCCGGAGGAGTGATCAAAAAAGTCTCGAAAGAGAGACGGGGAGCCGGGGAGACTGTAGAATACACCTGGTAGTTAAGCCTGCACCAGGATATCTGGAGTGTGAATCCGGGAGACTGGAGTATAACCCCGGTAGCTTTGAGCCTGCACCTGGAGATCTGGAGTGTGAATCCGGGAGACTGGAGTATAAACCCGGTAGCTTTGAGCCTGCACCAGGGGAAATGTAGTGTGATGTGATCCTGGGAGCCTGTAACGTGCACCAGGAGATATGGAAAGTGAACTGTGAGCTTCGGGAATGAACCCTGGCGTTTACCCTCCCAGCAGACGGTTGACGAACGACAGGAAGGCCTCGATGTGGGCTGCGATCAATTCAGAATTCATTACTTCGGCGGTGATCAGTATGATGAAGGCCAGGTACAGCAACAACAGAACGATGCCAATCCCATGGGTCATCTTCTTACTGTAAAGAAACAGCGGGATCACGACCAGGTTGATGGCCCACATGATCAGCCAGGAACTCACGCTGAGGATCCTGATCTCAAGTGACATTTCAAGCTCGCCATTTATAATGGTGAACAGCAGCAACGGCAGTCCGAGTGCAAATGAAATGTCGAAAATATTACTTCCCAGTGCATTGGATATGGAATCGTCGTGGTTGCCTTTGCGGGCATCGCGCACCGAGATCATGGTGTCGGGGATGCTGGTGGCGGCTGCTGCGAGCAGCACGGAAATAAAAATGATCGGGAGTCCGAGCCCGTGAAGTTCGATGTGTGTATTGAAAAGGTTATCGAGGAACGGCAGCGAGTAGGCATCGTGTCCCATCAGCTCTGATCCCTTGACCAGCAGCCAGCTTCCGATGCTCATAATGAGGGTGGAAACGACCAGCGTGGTCCATGCGTTGACGCGGTTCAGCTGTTTGCCATTCAGGAGCACCTGTTTAACATCAAGTCGCAGAAAATGAACCGGGCGTAATGTTACTTTTTCAACGGCGAATACCTCAACACCGGGATGATCGGCTTTCCGGAAGCCAAATCCTTTTCTCAGTAAAAACAGGTACAGGAAGTAGATCAGGATCAGGATCAAACCATCCAGGGCATCCAGTTTTTGCTGACTGATAATCAGGATGAGGACCACATTTGAAAGCACCAGGAACAGTCCGTCACGCCGGATGTTCTTCCGGTCGAGTTTGAAATTTTTACTGCGCAACCCGATGCTGCCGAAGAAGATGACTGCGACGGGGATAATCAGGATGTTGAATATGGCGCTGCCTGCGACTACGCCCAGTCCGCCCGAGAAGCTGTCGACAAATTCACCTTCGTTCGTGACGAAAAACACGAAGAACATGGTGGTGAGGAATTCGGGCATGCTGCTGGCAACAGCATTGATGGTGGCACCTTTCACTCCGCGTGACATTTTCCTTCCCAGGTAATCTGCCGCAAGTTCAAAGCTGTTGGTGCTTTTCCAGATCACATGACCGCTGATAGCGATCAGGATGAGCGGGATGGAGATGCCGAGTAAATAATTCAATGCCATTTATTTCAGGTGCCACATATTGGTGTGCAGTGGATGATCGTTGAGATGCACGCTGATCATTCCACAATTTGCAGGAACAAAAATAGCAAAAAAGAATTGCAGCACACGGAAAAATGTCCCAGTCTGCATTGAAAAGGCAACGCTGCGGATCATCGTGCAACCTTCTGTATTGAAAGTGCAACGCTTAGTGCAACAGTTTAGGTTGCAATACAGCAATTTTCCGGCAAAGCATCACCCTCCGCAGCCCCTCATCACCCTCCGCAACACTTCATCACCCTCCGCAGCCCCGCATCAATCTCTGCAGCACTTCATCACTCTCCGCAGCCCCGCATCACTCTCCGCAGCACCGCATCACTCTCTGTCGCAGTGCAGCAAATTTACATCACACTCCAGGATCCGGACTGGTTGTTGTCACCACCGAAGTAGAAGGTCCATGAACCATTGCCCTGGGCATCCCATTCCATATGGTAGAACTGTGTGTCCAGTGTATAATAGTCGATGGATCCCGATCCGTCGGCATTGACCACAACGGAATAATTCTGGAAATAGTCATATTCTTCCGAGTCGGAATCATAATCCCATCCAAATTCATAGTTCCCGTCATCATCGAGTGTCCATCCATACTTCCAGAAAAGTTCCTCGTAATCGGTGGATCCCTGGTAGGCGAGTGCCCATTGGAAGTTATAGCTTACCTCGCCCAGTTTGCCATCTTTGCTTTCCCAGGCAGAGATGTAGGGATAGCGCTCCCCATCATCGAACTGGATATCCATGGTCCAGTATCTTTTGGCATCGTCTTCGTCGTAGGACCAATAGAAGGTATAACTCATGGAACCATCTGAGACCGTCCAGGACCATGTATCTCCGGCGACTGCTTGTTCAGAAGTCTTTTCAGCATACTCCGGCGGAACCATATCTTCCATGAAATCAGACATATCGAGTGCTGATTCGATATCGCCTACACACTGCTGTGCATACTGATCATCGGAATTCAGCAGTCCCTGTGGCAGATTGTCGATTACTTCCTGTTTGTTGAAGGAGAGTGTTTCAGTGGGAGGGACATTATTTTCCTCCTTGTTGCAGCCCAATGTTATAGATGCAATTGATAGAATGAATAGTACACTTCTTACTGACACATGCATTTTCATATTTTTTTCATTTAATTTTTATACCAATCTTGGTTTATAATTGTACAGCCTGTTACTATAATTATCATGTATTTGAATATCACAAAGTTAGTTATGATCACTTCTACAAAAAAGCTTCAAGATCATAAAAAATTGTTAAAGTTTTCCCAGGTGTCTTGTCAGCTGGTTTCCAGTTCTTCCAGTTTCTCTTTTGCCCAATCCACCAGGAAAGCGTTGTTCATGCCTACGTCCCTGGAAGCAGCTACATTCTCCAGGAGCGGCCGGGCCTGGTCAGGTTCGCCCATGTCCAGGTAGGCCAGTGCGAGGAAGTAATCTGCAAAAATCCCTTCGAATGCTTTTTTGTATCGTTCCACAGCTTTTTCGTAATTGCCCCTGTTGTATGCGAGGTATCCCTGATCGAAGTTGGAAGCTTTGGCATCAGCTGCGATTCCATTGTCCTTTGTTCTTGATTTGAATTCATCATAATAATTTCCTGCAGCTTCCAGGTCATCCATCCCTATGGCCTCCAGTCCCCTGTACCGCAGCAATATTTTCTGCAGATTCCTGCGGCTTCTTGCTTCGAAATCAAGGTTCTGTATTGCTTTTTCGGCAGGATCCAGGTAGTCGGACATTTTTTCATAATCCTTGAACATGAAGACTGTTTGTGCCTGGTAGAGATAGGACCATACCACAGAGGTGTTGACCCCTTCTTCTTCAGCAAGCGTGCGCATCTCAGCAAACGATTGCAGGGCCTTTTCTTCGTTGCGCTCATACAAATACGAGACGCCGATGTTCCACAGGGCATTGAGGCGAGTGCTCAACTGTTCATTTTTGTTGAGGTTTTTGCTGAAGTGTTCCCGTGCCTTCTCATATTCCTTTTGTAAAATGTAAGTCTGGCCGATGGTTGTTTCTATGTATGGCGTATGTTGAATTTCTGCACTTTTTTTCAACATCTCCAGCGCCTCCTGGTCATTGCCCAGGTATCTTTCCAGTATGCCCATTCTCCTGTAACCTTCCGGGGATTCAGGGAGGTTTTCGATAAATTTTTCCGCATAGATCCTGGCGGTCCCGTACTCTTTTTCGTCAATATAGTGATCGATCAGGTAAGGGTACACGGGGAAAAAATTTGAATCCAGTGCAAAGGCTTTTTTATAATAGGCCAGTTGCTCGTCCTCGTCACTGTTCAGGTTCCAACCACCCAGGAAAAGATAGAGGCGTTTGTCCTCCGGATACATCCGGAGCAACGAATCTGTCAACACTTTCATTTCAGCGCCCCTTTGTTCCAGGCGGCTCATGGCAATTTCTACCAGCAATTGTTCTCCTGGAGAGATGTTATCTGCCAGTGCGGCGGCTTTTTCAATATGCTCATTGAAAACGTTTGCACCTCCCCCTGAAAAGGCCCTGTAGAAATAGGCCATGGCAAATTCCGGATCCAGTGCAATGGCACTGTCAAATAATACCGCAGCCTGGTTATCTTCCCATAATTCCCAGTGATTGCGGGCTTCTATGAATACCTCGAGTGCTTCATCAGAGGAAGTAGTAACAGGGATCTCTTTTTGAACATTTTCCTGGTTGTTACAGGCAAATACGCCCATAACCAGGCATGTACAGACGTAAATCGGCTTACATTTCATTTTTTGTTGGTATTTAGCAGTTATTCTCAGGAATGCAGCTCTTGCGGAGCATACTATGAATGTTGGATACCAGAAGGCAGGATCAACCTGCTGTATTATTGAGTTGTGTTGATCATCCCCGGGGATCCTGGGAAAAGAGGGTAGAGTTTCCAGCTGTCAGGTGACATGAACAGCCAGTCATTTCTGCTAAATAAAAGTAATGAAGTGAAGAGGATGAGTCAAATAAAATTGATGAACCCCTGCCTGAAGAGTTCAAGCAGGGGTTATTCATAAATTAACTTACATTTCGCGGTTGTTCCGAATCGCAAACGGTTGCTCCGGTCCGCAATTTTGCTGTTCAGGCGGAACCTGCCGTTTTTGATTATATTATTTTGCATGCCCTGTTATCAGGCTATGAAAAACCTGGGCTTCTGCTGTTATGCAGGCTTTGCGTTGCATGCCTGTTTCTGCTGTTATGCAGGCTTTGC
>CAZPTO010000059.1:8287-13231 GCA_964589155.1 uncultured Bacteroidaceae bacterium
TTGCATGCCTGTTTCTGCTGTTATGCAGGCTTTGCGTTGCATGCCTGTTTCTGCTGTTATACAAGCCTGGCGTTGAGTTTGATATCTGCGGCAGCAACGAGTCTGCCCACCGGGCATTTTTCTTTGGCGGCAGCTGCGAGTTCATTGAATTTTTCTTCTGAAAGACCCTCACATTTCACCTGGCAGTCGAGTTCAATGGTGGAGATCACGGGTCCCACATCATCCTTGTCGAGGTGCACTGTGGCGGTGGTCTCAACACTGTCGGGGGTCAGGTCTTCCCCGGATATGAGTGCTGATAAAAACATGGAATAGCATCCGGCGTGTGCCGCGCCGATCAGTTCTTCCGGGTTGGTGCCTTTTCCCTCTTCAAACCTTGATGCGAAGGTATAGGGTCCGCTATAATCACTGAAATTCATGGTTCCGGCGCCTGCTTTCAGCGTGCCGTTCCATTTTGCTGTGGCGTTTCTTTTTGACATATGATTTTTGTTTTTGATGATTGTTTTGTACTTGATATAACAGCAATCCAGGGGTGTTGTTCGGGAATTGCTTTTCTTTTTTCACTTGTTATCCCGGGAGGCATCTACTTTTTATCCGGGGGGCATCTTTCCTGATTCGGCAAGATATGTAGTGGATCGGCCGGGGTAAAAAGATCGGATAGATTTTTCATTCAGATTTAGTTTGGCAACAATATTTTGTAAATTGGGCCGTGAAAAGTTTTCTTGCTGGCCTGTTATCCATTAAAGACAAGATTTCATGACAAAGCAAAAGCGTTACGGACATATTGGAGTGCTCACTTCGGGAGGTGACACACCCGGACTCAATGCTGCGATCCGGGGAATTGGTAAGTCTGCTGTTCACCAGGACTACCAGGTAATCGGCTTCAAGGACGGATTCAGGGGCATGATGGAGAACCGCACGGTTCGTCTTGATAACGGGATGTTGTCCGGAATCCTCACGCTTGGCGGAACGATCCTGGGAACCAGTCGTGACAAGCCACACAAAATGCCCATGGGTGGGAACGTGATGGACATGACCGATGTGATCGTGGAGAATTATTACAAGAACCACCTGGATGTGCTTGTCTGCCTGGGGGGTGGAGGTACCCTGAAGAATGCGTACCGGCTTTCTCAGAAAGGGCTGAACGTGATCACGCTTCCCAAGACGATCGATAATGACATCGTAGGTACCGATACGACCTTTGGTTTCGACACGGCGCTGGGGATCGCGGTGGATGCCATTGACAGGTTGCACAGTACTGCATCGAGTCATCACCGGATCATCTTCGTTGAGATCATGGGACATCGCGTTGGATGGCTGGCGCTTGGAGCCGGACTGGCAGGTGGTGCGGATGCGATCCTGCTCCCGGAAATCCCGTACACGATCGACAAGCTGGCGGAGAGTATCCTTGAACGGGTCAACCGCGGGAAACGTTTCAGCATTGTCGCTGTTGCCGAGGGTGCGATTACCAAAACAGGTGCACAGAAAATTGCCGCGGTGGAGAAGAAGATGGAGAAAGCAGAGGGTGATGAGCGGAAGAAACTGAAGGCGGAAATGAAGAAGCTCGATAAGGAATACCGGGGTTCCACGATGCAGATGGTGGAGGAGTTGCAGCAATTAACACGCCTCGAGACGCGCCTGACAATCCTGGGTCACCTGCAGCGCGGCGGGACTCCGTCGGCTGCCGACCGTCTGCTTGCTACCCGTCTGGGCACCAAGGCGGTGGAGTATATTGATAGTGAGCAATTCGGTATGATGGTGGCGGTGAAAGGCAATGAAACTGCTGCTGTCCCACTGGGCGATGTTGCGGGAAAGATCAATTACGTGCCGCCCGACCATCCGCTGATCACCAGTGCGCGGAATGTAGGAACCAGTTTCGGCGATTAAAATCTCCTGGTCCGAAAAGATTTCCGGTCGTACATTCAATGAATTTCAGAATCTGCAGGCAGCAGGGTTGCTATTATTTCTTGTCCTCCAGCTCTTTCTCCAGCTGTTTCACTTTTTCGTTCAGTTCATCATTGGCAGCCTGGAGTCCATCGGCTTTCCGCATGAGGCCTTCATTCTCGGTTTCCAGTTTTCTGATCCGTTTCATGTACACGGACCTGTAATAGAAATAGGCTGTGAACCAGGCAATAATGCCGGCTACGAGCAACAGGACGATGATCTCGATGGTGCCTCCTGTGGTGGTCTTGGCGAGTATGGTTAAGATGCTATTCATGTTGTTGTATTTTTAATATTCAAATTTGTGATGTAATCTTGTTGAATGTGCTGGATCAATTCAATTGCTCACTTCGAATTGCCAGCTTATTTTGAATTAACTGCTCATTTAGTTTTAAGGATTCATTTCGACGATGACCCTGCGATTTCGCTGCCGGTTCTCTTCCGAAGTGTTCGCGATGGCAGGATCTGACTCACCCTTGCTTTCTGTCTCCAGGCAATCGGGAGCAAGTCCGTTACCGACCAGGTAGGCTCGTGCAGATTCGGCGCGGCGTTTCCCAAGATCCATGTTGTATGCTTGTGTGCCGAGGTCGCAGGTATGGCCTGTGATGGTGATGCACGCATCGGGATGCGCTTCAAGGTAGACCTTGCCCACAGGGATAAAATCCTGGAATTCGACCGGATTCAGAATCTCTGTTTTATTGAAATCAAAATAAAGGGTGATTGTTTCCGGCAATTCCGACGCCGTAGTTTCTTCTTGCGTTTCCGGGGCAGGTTGGACCGATGTCTCCACCTCCTCGGTGATGTCTGTCTCTTCAGCTGCGTTGAATACAGGATAGATGTGGTTGGTATAATACCAGGTGGAAAGAATCAACCAGGCGAGAAACAGCAAGATACCGATAATGATTGGTCTCATTGCAAAGGGGTGTTTAAAGGGTTTGAACGAAAAAGCAAGTTAAGGCATATTCGGGTAGAAGTCAAGATGTTCGGGGTATTATTTAAAATATATATTTAAATAGGTATATAAATATATATTAATATAACTATATAAATATATATATTTTACATCAGGGACAGGCAGCCTTTACCTGTCCTGGTTGGTGGCATTGTTGTTGACCTGGTGCATGTCTTCGACTTCAGACGGAATGTCGGCGTAGGGTCCTGCCGGTCTGCCTTCAAGGATATCCTGCAGTTCAGCTTTCAGCATGTCCACGATCGCAGGTTTTTCGGCATACAGGTTATTGGTTTCAAAAGGATCCGATGCAAGGTCATATAATTGTCCTTCCGGATCGCCGGGTCCGGGTTCGACGCGCCGAGGCTTCGAGAATCCGCCGGAGCCCAGCTGATCGATATATTTCCAGTTCCCGGACCGGATCATCATGGCGCCGCCGGCAGATTCCAGCACGACAGGCGGACGTGGATCCGCCTTCTTTTTCGTCCCGGTGAGCTGTGGCAAAAAACTATAGCTGTCGGGTGCCCCTTCTTCCGGAATGGGTTGACCTGTAATCTCTGCAAGTGTTGCGAAGAGATCTGTGAAACAAAGGGTATGTTCATTTACGGTTCCGGGAGCCACTTTCCCGGGCCATTTTACAATGAACGGCATGCGGTGCCCGGCTTCCCAGGCATCGCCCTTCATGCCGCGAAACCCGCCGGCTGCATCATGACCAAAGCGTTCAACATCTTCATCATACCAGACCGGTCCGTTATCGGATGTGAAGATCACCATGGTGTTTTCGGCCATTCCGTTTCGCTGCAGGGCTGCCAGCACGCGCCCGATATGCGCATCCACCATGGCCATGAAGTCCCCATACATGCCGGCATCGCTTGTTCCTTCAAATTCAGCAGAAGGCAACCATGGAGTATGCGGTGCAGGATAAGCCAGGTAGAGCATCAGGGGTTTTTCATTGTTTGCATCAGCAGCGTGTGCTGCGATGACCTGCGTTGCTTCTTCAGTGAAACGGGGCAGTACATCTTTCAGTTCCAGACCCGGGGCAATGCCTCCCGCACGCCAGAATGCACCCTGTATCGGTGACCAGCCATCGGAGGAAGAGGCTGCGATTGAATCTATGGGTGGTGCCACGGCCTGGTCGTTTCTGATATAAAAGTAGGGCGGGATATCTGTGGATGCCCGTATTCCGAAGAAACTGTCGAACCCGCGGTCGCAGGGTCCCCCTCTCAGCGGTTGGTCATATCCTTTTTCATTGAATCCCAGGTGCCATTTCCCGACCATGGCTGTGTGGTAGCCGGTGGACTTCAGGAAAGAGGCAATGGTCGGGCGATTCGCTTCGATGGTAGCCTGCTTCCGCCACACGGAGAGGTCTGTGCGGAACGGGTACCTGCCGGTGATCAGTCCGTACCGGGAGGGATGACACAACGGCCCGGTGGCATGAGCATCGGTGAAACGCATGCCATCAGCAGCCAGTTGATCGATGACGGGTGTAGGTATGTTGGAGGCGCTGTTATAACAAGCGGGATCACCATATCCCATGTCATCCACCAGGATCAGCAGGATGTTCGGAGGGGTGTCGCTTTCGGAGCAGGAAAAAAGGGCCATTCCTGATACGAACAGGAGCAGCAGGAGGGATTTTCTCAGCAGGATGTATAAAGATCTCATAACGCTTATTTAGATATTAATTTTAGTTTCAAGATCAGGCATTTAATGCGTCCTTCCGGAATTCATTTGCCCGGACCAAATATTCAATTTCGCGATCCGGTCGTTCGTTTTATCTCAACTATTTTCCCAGTTATTATTGTACACGCATGGGTGGATCAGATCAGCTCCCGTTCGCGGATTCCAGCGACGTGTTCAGAATTGTTCTTCTCCAGCCATTCCAGCAGGCACGCCCTGAGCTCTTCCACTTTTTCCTCATATTTTGCCCGGTCCGGGTTCTTCCCGATCAGGTTCTGCATTTCGTGGGGATCTGCATTTAGATTGTACAATGCATTGATCACCGTAGATTCCCTGGAATACGGGGTCATCAGTTTCCATCCGTCTTTTACCACCATGTA
>CAZPTO010000060.1:0-13166 GCA_964589155.1 uncultured Bacteroidaceae bacterium
TCTTTATTTTTTTTAAGTGTTTTTTTAATCAGGCTGTGGATGGCATCCACAAAAGCGTTCGGATCTTCAAACGTATCGGTTTCGATGGAATCTTCGTAATACAGGTTTCCAGCCCGGTCGGCAATACCCAACTTGGTAAAGGTACCCCCTATGTCGATGCCAATCACAACTTCCTTACTCATAAGTATCAGGTTTTTAGATGCAGGAAGCAAAAGTAAGACAAATTGTTGATCCGTTCAAGTCTGGCGGGTCTGCGGCGGTGGATTCTGAACTATTATTCAGCATGTTCAACAGGTCTGCAGCAGGTAATCATTGCCCTTCACGGGAATTATTAATAAATTAGTGCGTTCTAAGTAAATAATATGATGAGATCAGTTGTTATAGTAGCCGGAGGTACAGGATCAAGAATGCAGTCGGAAACCCCGAAACAGTTCCTTGAGATCCTTGGAAAACCAGTGATTATCTGGACCATTGAAAAATTTATGGCATTCGATCCGAAAATGAAGATCATCCTGGTCCTGCCAGAGAGTCACCTGATCGTCTGGCAGAGCATACAGGAGCGATACCCGGATACACGGAAAGTGATCATCACCACGGGAGGAGCATCGCGTTTTCATTCTGTGATGAAAGGGCTGGAAAATGTTGGTCAGGATGAGATCGTGGGCATTCATGACGCAGTCCGGCCCCTGGTATCGACAGAGACCCTCGAACAGTGCTATTCAGAAGCAGCAAAAACCGGGAGTGCCATTCCGGTGATAGAAGCTGAGGATTCACTCAGGACCGTCATTGGTATGGGAAGCAATGTGCTTGACAGGAGCAATGTAAAACGTGTGCAGACCCCCCAGGTTTTCCAGGCACATAAATTACTGACCGCCTACGAGAACAGCCTCGAACAAACATATACCGATGATGCATCAGTATTTGAATCTTATTTCGGACAGATCAACCTGGTGCCGGGAAATATCGAGAATATCAAGATCACCTTTCCTTCAGACATGAAGGTCGCTGCAGCACTCCTTTCAGAATCAGAGGATAATAAATGAGTAGCGTATATTTTCAGCATATGTTTTAAAAATCTATGCTGAAGATCATTTCAGGAAACAATCTGCAGCCAAAGATTTCGTTATTTTTATGGAATGCGCTTTCTTTGCTACCTTGCAACCTCGTTTAATACAGGCAGATGATCAAAGTGAAGTATTTGTTGTTTTTTGTGATGGGTGGATGGTCATTGCTCAATTTATCGGGACAGCAATCCACAGCCGTGCCTGATCACCAGTTGGTGATACGTGATGTGGTGATCACCGGAAATAAAGTGACAAAGCGGAATATTATACTTCGCGAACTGATCTTCTCCCCCGGAGATACCGTTGATAAGATGGATCTTATCCCTGCACTTGAAAGGAGCCGGGAAAACCTGTTGAACCTTTCCCTGTTCAATTTTGTGACCATGGATGCCAAACATTACCCGGGAAACAGGATTGACGTACTGGTGGAACTGCAGGAGCGTTGGTATATATGGCCCACGCCCATTTTTGAACATGGTGAACGCAACCTGAGCACCTTCCTGCGGGAGCCCCGGTGGAGCCGGCTGAATTACGGCATGTGGCTCAAATGGAACAATTTCAGGGGAAGGAATGAACTGCTCAATGCGAAGATCAGGCTGGGATATAAGGAACAATATGTGCTGCAGTATGAGAAGCCCAACCTGGGGATTGATGAAAACCATAAGCTCTCACTCAGCTACAGTTTGAGCAGGCAGCACCGGATCAATTACACCACGAAAGAAAATCAGCCGGTATTTTTTCGTGAAGACGAGAACTATGCAGTCAGCACAGCGGATGCATTCATTGCATATACCTACCGGCCGCAACTCTATTCGCGGCAAAGGCTCAGGGTCCATTTTATGGATGATTGGATCAGCGATACTGTTGCAGTCCTGAACCCGGAATTTTTTGGGGATGGGTATACACGGTATCAGCATTTTAAGGTCGATTATGTATTCCAGTATGATGTCCGGGATTCAAGGATCTATCCACTTGAAGGTTATGCATTTAAGGTAAAGACCCAGCGGTTTGGACTGGGAATTATTAACGATTATCCATTTGGAAACTGGGAGTTTGAAAGCACTTTGTTCTATCATAAAAAACTTCTCAACCGGTTGTATTTTGCAAACGTAGCCAAGGGCAGGGTCACTACCAACAAGGATGTACCCCTGATCCTTAAAAAGGGGTTGGGGTATGCAGAAAACCTGACAGGCTATGATGCTTTCGTGATCGACGGCACGGACTATATCATTAATAAGCTCATTTTCAAATATCAGCTGGTGGCACCAAGGAGATTTTCCATTCCCTTTTTAGATATTCAGCAGTTCAGCAAGGTTCATTATGCCATTTACCTGAACCTGCTGGGGGATGTGGCCTATGTGAACGACCCCTTCCCACTGGATCCTTCAAATAATATGGTGAACAGCTGGCAGTACAGTGCGGGAGTAGGTATTGATTTCGTAACTTATTATGATAAAGTCCTCGGTGTGGAATATGCAGTGAACAGGTATGGTATGACCGGTTTCTTTTTTCATGTGACCACCCCGTTTTTTAATTGGTAAAATTTTCAACAGCCTATGGCACTAAGAAAATCACCCAGGGGACAGGCCCTATTGCTCGCTGGCATCGTGGTGGCAATCTATGCAGTCGGGATCACAGTGCTGGACCTGTTTGGAATAATGGACAATCTTTATTGGCAGACCGGATTGGGAATATTCCTGTTTGTTTTCAGCTATTACATTATTCACCGTGTATTCCTTAGGTACGTCGAAAAGAGGTTGAACCCGGTCTTTAAGACCATACAGAATGTGGCAATGTCCCAGAAGAAGATCCGGGAACGGATCGATTCCAGCGATTTTTCCGAAGCACTCGACAAGGAAGTGAAAGACTGGGCAAGTACCCAGACGGATGAGATCCGGCAGTTGCGGGAAATGGAAAAATACAGGAAGGATTTCCTGGGGAACGTTTCTCATGAACTCAAAACACCCATATTCAATATCCAGGGATATATTCTTACGTTGCTTGAGGGGGGAATTGATGATACCAAAGTAAATAAACTCTACCTCAAGCGGGCAGAGAAAAGCATCAACCGCATGATCTCCATCGTGGATGACCTGGTTTCCATCTCGCGACTTGAATCAGGGGAATTCAAGCTGAAGCTGGAGGACTTTAATATCGTCAAACTGGTGGATGAGATCTTCGAACAGCATGAAATGCTGACGAAGCAGTTCAAGGTGAAACTGGAATTCGACTCCAGCTACAAGGGTCCCATCATGGTGCATGCCGACCGGAGAAGAATGACCGATGTACTTAATAACCTGATCGTGAATTCCATTAAATATGGAAAGGCGAATGGCAAGACAAAAGTGGGATTCATAGATACCGGCGAACGTATTTTGGTCGACATTTCGGACAATGGGATTGGCATTGATGAAACAGATCTGCCAAGGATATTTGAGCGTTTTTACCGAGTGGATAAAAGCAGGTCGAGGGATTCAGGCGGAACAGGACTTGGCCTGGCCATTGTGAAACACATTATCCAGGCCCATAACCAGACCATCAATGTAAGGAGTGCGGCAGGAAAAGGAACATCCTTTGTATTTTCAATGGATAAGTCGCCATAATCAGGGATCGACCCAGTCACCATGTTCCCGCATCACCTCAATCAATTGTGCAACGGCCTTCTTTTCCGGAACATTCTTTGAAACAGCATTTTTGCCTTTGAAGATGCGCACCATTCCCTTTCCCGCACCAACATAGCCATAATCAGCATCTGCCATTTCTCCGGGACCGTTTACAATACATCCCATCACGGCAATCTTCAGTCCTTTCAGGTGGTTTGTTTTGCTGCGTACTTCAGCAAGTGCTGACTGGATATCGAACAGCGTCCGGCCACAAGAGGGACACGCAATATATTCCGTGGAGGTGATCCTGTTGCGTGCTGCCTGTAATACCTGGAAGGAAAAGGTGCAATTAAATTCCGCCGGGAAATGAGGGTTATCCATCCAGATGCCCTGTATAAGGCGGTCGACCAGCAACAGGCCGACCTCCCCGGAGGCGCTCACAAGGTAGTTTTCATGGTTTGTTTCCCGGTAGGTTTTCCTGAAGATAATGGGCAGCGTTCCTCCTGCCCGGTAGTACCGGATGAGCCAGTATTTTATAGTGACCATCGTATGATCATCTCCTTCCAGGATCAGTACTTTTGGGGTGTTGTAATGTATGAATTGTGCTGGTTCAGTTGCTGCTGATATCTTTTCGAATGCAGGATTCTTTGCTATTCCCGGTACCGTGAAATCCGGGTAAGGATCAGAATGATCTCCCGGATCAGCAATGACCGCTACCGGGGCTTTCCCCCCGACGCCGCTTACCTTTATGGTTTGCTGTCCGCTATGATGAAAAGGATCCCAGGGAAGTGCATTCAGCGGATCATAGGGAAGGGTGTCGGGTTTCGGGAAGTACCGGGTGATCGTTTTTGCTATGGGAATCTCATTTTCAGGGGGTTCGGTAAGGCTTACCCTGAGGGTGTCGCCCATACCTTCCATGAGCAACGGAGCCATACCAACGGCGGATTTGATTCTTCCTTCTTCTCCATCTCCTGATTCGGTTACACCAAGGTGTACAGGATAGTAGAGTCCCTCTCCGGTCATCGTTTTGACAAGGAGTCGCACGGCTTGCACCATCAGCACGGTATTGCTGGATTTCATGGAGACGACCACCTTGTGGAAATCTTCATTGTTGCAGACACGCAGGAACTCCATGGCGGATTCCACCATCCCTTCCGGGGTATTCCCGTAACGTGACATGATCCGGGAAGAGAGTGATCCGTGGTTGACGCCGATCCGCAGTGCTGCCTGGTATTTCCTGCAGATTTCGATCAGGTGCCTTAGCTCCTGGCTGCTTTTTGTGAGGCCTGCTGCAAACTCAGCCTCGTTATAGACTGCAGTCCCCCCCTTTTTTTCGGTGAAATTTCCAGGATTGATGCGCACCTTGTGGCACACCCTGGCAGCTTCGAATGCCACCCCGGCGCTGAAATGAACATCTGCAGAGACCGGGACGCGGTCATAGGGGGGAGGGAGCTTGCCAATGATCCGGCGAAGTGCTTCCACCTCTTTTTTTCCCTGTGTAGTGAAGCGCACCAGCTCTCCTCCCGCATCGACAATTTTTTTTAGTTGTTCTGTGCTGGCGGCCGTATTGCATGTGTCGGTATTGGCCATGGACTGGATCATGACCGGTAGACCATCACCTAATTCAATCTTACCGATCTTCACGCGCCGCGACAGTGGAACGGTATGTTTGTTATGCAAGATCATTCGTCGATGTAAGCTTTTTGTCAGATGATAATGACCAGGCGGACTGTCTTAATTGATCTCCCAGTCGAACCCGTCTTTCCTGTCCCTGACCGTGATGCCCATCTGCTGCAGGGTATCCCGGATCTGGTCGGAAGTTTCAAAATCCTTCCGGGCCTTCGCTGCCAGCCTGAGATTGAGGATATAGTCCACCAGGTCTGCTGTGAGTGTGTCGTCGGAAGATATGCTGTCAGCAGGCTTCAGGCCAAGTACATCAAAGACGAATGTATGGTAGATCTTTTTCAGCAGGTCGAGGTTTTCCTGATCGATGGTGATCCGTTTTTCATGCAGGGAATTGATGGTACGGGCACCATCGAACAATGCCGAAATGATCAGCGGAGTGTTGATATCGTCGTTCATGGCTGCTTCACATTTTTCTTCAAGCTCCGCCGCATTCACCACTCCGGCAGACGTTGCTTCCAGCTTTTCCAGCAGGGTTATCGCAGCAAACAGACGCTGCAGTCCCTTTTCAGATGCAGCCAGCGCTTCGTTGGAGAAGTCGAGCGTGCTGCGGTAATGGGCCTGGAGGATAAAGAACCGTATGGTCATCGGATCAAACGCCTGTTTCAGTAACTTATGATTTCCGGAGAACAGTTCATCCAATGTGATGAAATTTCCCAGGGAGCGTCCCATCTTTTGCCCGTTGATGGTGATCATGTTGTTGTGCATCCAGTATCGTACGTTTTCATGTCCGTAACCGGCGACGTTCTGGGCGATTTCACATTCGTGGTGGGGAAAGAGCAGGTCCATGCCTCCTCCGTGGATATCAATGGTTTCTCCAAGGTATTTTGTACTCATTGCGGAGCATTCCAGGTGCCACCCGGGAAAACCATCGCTCCATTGCGAGGGCCAGCGCATGATATGTTGGGGTTCTGCTTTTTTCCAGAGGGCAAAATCGAGCGGACTTTTCTTTTCAGATTGTCCTTCCAGTGCCCGGGTATTGGAGAGCAGGTCCTCTGTTTTCCGGCCGGAGAGTTTTCCATAGGAATGGTCGGCGGCATATTTCTCCACATCGAAATATACGGACCCGTTCACCTCGTATGCATAGCCGGCTTTAATGATCCTGCTGACCAGGTCCTGTTGTTCGATAATATGTCCGCTGGCACGCGGTTCAATGCTCGGTCGAAGCACCCCCAGGTCATCCATGTTGCGGTGGTAGGCGTTCGTGTAGTGCTGCACGACCTCCATGGGTTCGAGCTGCTCCAGCCGGGCTTTTTTGGCAATCTTATCCTCACCTTCGTCAGCATCATTCTCCAGGTGTCCCACATCGGTAATATTCCGCACGTACCTTACCTTGTAGTCCAGGTGCGATAAGATGCGAAATAACACATCGAATGTAATTGCCTGCCGGGCATGTCCCAGGTGCGCATCTCCATAAACCGTTGGTCCACAAGCATAAAGACCCACGAAAGGCGGGTTTGCTGGTTCAAATCGCTCCTTTTTGCGGCGGATTGTATTATAAATATACAGCTGATTTATCATAAGTATTGTTAACAATTGGCAATAGGATGGGTAAAATTAGTAATTTTAATGCTAATCAACGGTCCCGGATACAAAAGGTATGTTTTTACGGCAGGTCGTTGTTCAATGTAAATCAAAATCATGGCAAGTAAAAGATCCAACCGGAAAAAAGGAAAATACACAATCGATCAGGCAATGACCCAGGTAATGGGTATTTTCACGCGCAATCCAAAAAAGACATTTAATTACAAGCAACTGGCGAAGCAGTTATTGCTTTCCGATCAGCAGGAAAGGGATATGGTGAACAATGCCCTGCACAACCTGGCCGGTCAGAAACTGCTGGAGCAGGTGGACAAAGGGAAATTCAGGTTGAAGGAGCGGCGCGGGTATGTGAATGGCACCATTGACATGACCCAGCACGGATATGCTTTCCTGGGTTCAGAAGAACTGGAACAGGATGTGTTCATTGCCAGGTCCAACCTGGGACGGGCGTTGGATGGGGACCTGGTGAAGGTGCATATTTATCCCAAGAAAAAGAATGATAACCGCTTGTCGGGGGAGGTGATCGAGATCATCGAGCGTGCGCGCGAAACCTTTGTAGGTATTGTGGAGATCTCCAAGAACTATGCTTTCCTGCTGCCTGACAGCAATAAGATGCCTTTCGATATTTTTATTCCGCTCGACAAACTTGGGGGAGTGGAGCACGGGCAGAAAGCGATTGCCCGTATCATTGACTGGCCGGAAAAGGTAAAAAATCCATTCGGAGAAATAGTTGAAGTACTGGGCTACCCGGGTGAGAACGAGACCGAGATGCATTCCATTCTTGCAGAATTTGAGCTGCCGCTTACATTTCAGCAGGAGGTGGAAGATGCGGCGGGAAGTATCTCCGACAAGATTACCGCATCGGAGATTAAGAAGCGCCGGGATATGCGGGGAACGCCAACGTTCACTATTGATCCGGCAGATGCAAAGGATTTCGACGATGCCCTTTCGGTAAAAAAGTTAAAGAACGGTAACTACGAAGTGGGAATTCATATTGCTGATGTGTCGCATTATGTGGAGAAAAATTCGATCGTGGACCAGGAGGCTTTTGACCGGGCCACTTCCGTATACCTGGTCGACCGCGTGGTGCCCATGCTCCCGGAGAAGTTGTCAAACAACCTGTGCTCGTTGCGTCCCAACGAGGACAAACTCTGTTTTTCAGTCATTCTTGAGATGACCCCCGGGGCCAGGGTAGTGGATGAATGGTTCGGGCGTACCGTGATCAATTCCGATCAACGGTTCGATTACGACCAGGCGCAACAGATCATTGAGACCGGGAAGGGAGTGATGAAAGAAGAGGTGTTGTTGTTGCACGACATGGCTACGAAATTACGCCAGACCAGGTACAAGGAAGGATCGATCAATTTTGAGCGTGATGAGGTGAAGTTCAATCTCGATGAAGAAGGACGTCCGCTCAGTGTATACTTTAAAGTGCAGAAGGAGTCCAATCACCTGGTCGAAGAGTTTATGTTGCTGGCGAACCGAAGGGTTGCTGAGTATGCCAGCCGGGGCGGAAAATATGAAAAGGAGGTTCCGAAGCAGGAGCAGAAAGCGGCGAAAAAGAATGCAAAGACCTTTGTTTACAGGATCCACGACTTGCCGGATTCGGAAAAACTTGAATCGTTTACGCTGTTCATCAGGAAGTTCGGATACGAGCTGAACCTGGGAAACAATCACCAGGTGGCTGTTTCGATGAATCGTTTGCTGAACGGTGTGAAGGGAAAAAAAGAGCAGCATGTAATCGAGAATATGGCGCTCAGGGCCATGGCAAAAGCGCGCTATTCAACCAATAACATCGGACACTACGGGCTGGCTTTCAAGGATTACTCACATTTCACTTCTCCGATCCGGCGTTATCCCGACCTGATGGTACACCGACTCCTTGCACATTACCTGGCCGGAGGGGAATCGAAAAAGGCAGACAAATATGAGAGCAGGTGTGAGCATGCTTCCGAGATGGAGCGGAAAGCGATTGAGGCAGAAAGGGCCTCCATCAAGTATAAGCAGGTAGAGTTCATGCAGGACAAGGTGGGACAGGAGTTTGACGGGGTAATTTCCGGGTTGACCGACTGGGGGATCTACGTGGAGATCGTTGAGAACAAATGCGAGGGGATGATTTCGCTGCAGGGACTGGTGGATGATTTTTACGAATTTGATGAAGATGATTACAAGATTGTCGGGCGCCATTCAGGAAGGGAGTTCCAGATCGGCGAGCCGCTGAAGATTGAAGTGACCAACGCCAACCTGTCACGGCGCCAGCTGGATTTTAAACTGGTGGATGAAGAGGAGGGCGGGAAAAATTAGCGGGAACATTCAATTGAGAATCGTTCGCTGTATTTGTATATGCTGACAATCTGTACTATTTTTATCGGGAATTCATTCCAGTTGCCATGGTAGTTGTAAAGTCTGAAATACGAGCAGACATCGTAAAGATAGCCCGAAAGGTCTTTTCACGGAAAGGGTATCGCCATACCACCATGGAAGAGATTGCACGTGCTGCCAACATGGGCAAAAGTTCAATTTACTATTATTATAAAGGCAAGGAAGATATTTTCGAAGCGGTGGTTGTGAAGGAGGCACAGGAGCTCAAAAGACAGCTTATCAGGGTGATCAGTTCAGGAAACACACCCATTGACCGTTTGAAGGACTACATTATGTTCAGGCTTTACCATGTGAAGACCGTATCGAATTTTTATGCGGTCCTGAATGAAGACGATTTCGGGCAAATGAAATTTGTGAAACGGGTGCGTGAGAAATTTGAGGAAGAGGAATTTAAAATGGTGCGCGATGTACTGGAGAAGGGAATGAGTGATGGCGCTTTTGTGATCAACAATGCCGAAATCGGAGCCATGGCATTTACAACGATGCTGAAAGGACTGGAGATTCCTCTGTTCCTGAATAAATATGCCCGTTCTGAAAAGGAAAAATTGCTTGACGACCTGGTACGGGTTATCTTCTATGGGATCATCAAACGGGAACCCTGATCAATTCCGAACCCTTATTCAATTCCAAAAATCTGTTACTTCAACCATGTATGAATAATTTTTATGCGCGGGAAGGTAGTATATTTGCAAGGCAAATTTCTCTTCATTACTGGACATGCGTGTAAGAGAACGAATTGGATTGAACAATCATAAAAAGACCATATGATGAAAATACATTTTTGGAAACGGATGCGTGGGTTTTTGCGCACGACATTTATCGGTGGACTGGTGGCCCTGTTGCCTATTTCTATGGTGATCATCCTGTTCAGGTGGATTATCAATATTATTGAACGGCACCTGGGTCCGGTGATTGACATGGTAACGGATACTGATTCCAAGCTCTATACGCTGGGGTTGTATTTGGTAGCGATTATTGTCATTTTCCTGGTATTTTTCACCATAGGATTGGTGATCAAAACCCGGTGGGGCAGATTTCTCAATAAGCAGCTGGAAAAGAAATACCTGATCAAGATTCCCGGCTATAAGATTGCCAGGGATACAGTCGGCCAGTTTTTCGGTAAGAACAAATCCTTTTTCAAGGAAGTGGTGATCGTGGATTTGTTCAATTCAGGAACACTGATGACTGGTTTTATCACGGATGACCAGGGAGAGATCATCTCAGTATTTGTGCCAACCGGGCCTAATCCGACCTCGGGAAACATATACCATGTACCGAAGGAGAAAGTCATGCGAACCAATGCACCCGTGGACCTGGGAATGAAAACCATCATCAGCTGTGGGGCCGGATCATCGGAAGTGTTTCGGAATATGGAGGTTAAAAGTGGATAAGGGACCTTTTTATCGCTGGTCCGTTAGAAGGTAAATCGATGTCATCACACCCAGCCCGGGCAGATCAACTTTACCATTCCAGCAGGAAGGTATGTTTTTCCAATACCTGCTTGCCTGAAAAGTGAATGCTGTATATTCCCGGTACCGCACCATTGATTTGAATGGTTCCTTCTGAGGAATACAGGGTTTCCTGTTGGATCATCCTGCCATTAAGATCATATACCTGAATCTTTTGGTATGCATTTGCGGGACCATTTATCTGGAAATGGAAACCCTGCATCGCCGGACGTGGAGAAATTTCAACGCGATGATCTGCCATTGTATTCATGCTATTAGAGGTCACAACAGCACCAGTATCAGCATACAGTGTTTTCACTTGTTCGAAGGAGAGGGGTTTATTGTAAATTCTTAACTCGTCAATAGTGCCTTCGAGGTATTGTTCTTTTCGGTCCCAATGTCCTTTTCCCAACCATAGCCGTTCAGGATTGGGCGCATCCTCAAAGAATTGGGAATAATTTGATGTTCCAAAATTGTAATTTCTGCTTATCATCTCCAAACCGTTCAGGTATCCTGTGTTGTAATCCTCACCGACAACCACCACGAGGTGGTACCATTTTCCCTCCATGATGGGATAACTTGAATCAAAACAAAACGAGGGATAGGTGCAACCATTTTTCCATATCGTAAAGTAGACCCTTTTTGAAGCAATATGAATGGGGCTGTGTCCCACTTCGATAATCAAGCCTTCATTTGCGGCATCGAAGAAATCACATTTCGTACTGTTCCCGTAATAGAATATGGGGGCGATCCCATTATGATCAGGAATGTGATCCACCTTGAACCATACAGAGATTGATCCCTTGCCGAGTTTCTGAAAAGTGTGTGGAACTGATAATTCCCTGTTTGCTATCAAGGCAAATGATTCATTTCCGTCAAAATACAGGCCATTGCCTTTTATGCCCTTTGCAAGGGTTGCACCAAAACTCATCCCGTCGTTATTCGATACGGTGTGATCAGAGAATATTTCTCCTGAAAGGTGATCAAAACTCCAATATCCCATTAAACCGTCGTCCTGTGCAAGCACTGAAGAGGTTGATATTGCGATGATAATAACCAGGATTAATTGTATCTTTTTCATCATGATTCAATTTAAGTGGTACGCTCTTTTTGAGGATGAAGCAGAACGAATTATCGGTGTTTGTTTATATGTATAGACGAAGCAGGGATGCTGACCTTACAGAAATGCAAATATTTTTTTGAAATGGGTTATCGCACTTGTTGCAGATAGCGATGTATATTTAGAAAGAAGCAGAAGTCATCATGATGAGGCAACTACCGGAACGAAGAGGAGTTCATTCCTTTTCTTTCTCCTTTTCCTCTTCTTCGTGCATAAAGGCGAAATACTTGCGTTGTCTGAACAGCAATATCACCACTGCAATGGTAATACTGGCATCGGCAATATTGAATACCGGTCGGAAGAAGGTAAACGATCGTCCACCAATGCGCGGGATCCATTCGGGATAGACGCCACTGAGCACCGGGAAATAGAACATATCCACTACTTTACCATGCATGATGCGCTCGTATCCTCCATTGGGCGGGAACATTTCGGCAGGCATGAAGGTATTGCTTTCGCTGAAGATCAGGCCGTAAAATGCTGAATCGATCATATTACCCAGCGCACCTGCCATGATCATTGAAAGGGTGATCAGCAATCCGGATGGAGCCCCGATTTTAATGAGGTGCCTGAGGTAGAAACCAATCGCGATGATGGCCACCAGGCGGAACATGCTCAGGAACAGTTTCCCGTTATTGCCCGGCAGATGCAGTCCGAAAGCCATCCCCTTGTTTTCCACGAAATGGATCATGAACCAGTTACCGAACACCGGGATCTGTTCATACAGGGTCATGTTGGTTTTAATAATGACCTTCAGAACCTGGTCAATGACCAGGATCACAAGTATAATGAGAATACATTTCAGTGATTTAGACATGGAAGCATAGATATTGGCAGAGGGAACACCGTAACTTGCCGGCGATCACAACCAGGTAGAGGAATCCGCCGGAATTATTGTTTCGATTTAGCTTCCATGCTCAGTGTTGCATGCGGCACAGCGCGCAGGCGTTCCTTTGCAATCAACTTTCCGGTTTCCCTGCAGATCCCGTAGGTTTTGTTTTCAATTCTGACCAGGGCAGCCTGGAGATGCTGAATGAATTTCTGCTGACGTTGCGCCAGTCGTCCGGCCTCTTCTTTGGACAATGTCGCGGCACCCTCTTCGAGCACTTTGAAGGTTGGAGAGGTATCCTGGGTGTCGTTACTTTCGCTTTGGGTGATGGCCGATTTCAAAAGTTCGTAATCTTCCCTGGCTTTTTCGAGCTTCTTCATGATCAGTTCCTTGAACTCCCGTAGCTCCTCGTCTGAATATCTTGTTTTCTCAGCCATGGTTTCGTTTTTATTTTTTCTAAATATAGTAAAATATTTAATGTAAAAACCGTTTTTC
>CAZPTO010000061.1:0-6157 GCA_964589155.1 uncultured Bacteroidaceae bacterium
ATTACTTCACTTTTTTAATGTTGCCCTGTAACTTTCCCGCTCCCCTGGTCGTCATACTACCAAACAGAGTATAAACAGATAAAAACATTTATATTATGAAAAAGTTATCAGCGCTTATCCTGGCCATGGCAATCATTGCTCCCGCAATGTCCCAGCAGGATACTATCCCTGTTCCTCAACCACCAGAGGAAGTCCGGGCTCCGGAAGCATCGGAAATACCGGAAGCACCGGAAGCACCGGAAATACCGGAAATACCGGAAATACCGGAAGCACCGGAAGCTCCGCAGGAACCCGCGGATATCTCTTTCCAGACACCCGACAAGACGCAAGTAAAAGTGGGTAAGAATGAGATTTTCATCATTGAAGACAATGGAGATACCACCAAATTCCATCTTGGGTCCAGGGGAATGAGCATTGTAGAGGGAAAAGACGGCTATACCATTGACATTGTTGATATGGATAAAGAAAAAGCCGGGAAGAAAGCCGGGGAGGACGTCGAGAGAGAAGAGGAGCAGGAAAAGACGAACAAAAAGAAAAAATTCAAGCCCCACTATGCAGGTTTTGAAATAGGGCTCAATAATTTCGTGAATGCTGATTATACTTTGCATACCGGAACATTCATGAACCTGAATACTGCCAAATCATGGAATTATAACCTGAACTTCCTTGAATACGGAATTGGACTGGGCACTTCGTATGTTGGCCTGGTGACGGGCATGGGGGTTGAGTGGTCCAATTATGTGTTCGACGAGGACAACTCGATCCGTGAAGAAAATGGTGAAATCTTTGAAAGACCTGATCCTCTTTATACCGGCGTGACAAAATCCAAGCTTGCAACAACTTATCTGAATGCTCCGCTGCTCCTGGAATTCCAGATTCCTGCAGGAAAGAAACGCATACATATTTCAGCAGGGGTTACTGGTGGTGTGAAAATTGGTTCCAGGACCAAGATCAAATACCGGGACGGCGGCAGGCAGAAAGAGGTCAGGAAAGATGACTTCAGTCTTGCACCCTTCAGGTATGGCGCCACAGTGAGAATTGGGTACAGAGCCATCAACCTGTTTGCAAATTATTACTTCTCCCCACTTTTCGGAGAAACCGCAACTCCTGAACTATATCCTTTCAGTGTGGGTCTGAACCTGATCTCCTTCTGACCAGGAGCTCCCGATAATCTAAATCAGGTCTGCCGGCATCCGGCGGACCTGTTTTTTTTTTACCCCTGCTGACCCAGACATTCGAATGATTTCTTTACCATTATTTAATAATCTCTTCATATTGAACTGGTAACCGCTCCCTACCTTTGTATCCATACAAAGGGTTTGACGGATCGCATGAAAAAGACATTTCAAAATACACTCCTAAAATGGTTCCTTGGATTTTCAGTGATCCTGATCCTGTTTTTCCTGGCATTCAATGCCCTCTACATTCATCAAAAAACAAAGGTCAACAATGTAATTGGCCAGTTCTATGAACTTCATCTCGATATTCAAAAAGATTTCAATATTACGGATGCATTTTTTACCTATGAAGCCAGTAATCTCGAATTTTTCAATACACGCAGGAGCAGTCTGCTGGAAGATCATAATCAACAGGTAAAGGAAATCAGCAGAGCGCTTGTGGATCTTCGGGCGGGCTCCGTGATCAGAAGGATGAACGTACAGGAAACGTTGGACAGTCTTGCAGCAGATTTCGATACCTATGTGGCAACTGTCGATCAGATCGTGAGGTTAACCCTCGTGAGGGGATTCAAGGATTACGGCATCGTTGGTGAAATGCGGGAATTCGTCCATCAACTGGAACGCTTCCCCGAACTTGATCAAACCTATGTGTTAAAACTCAGGCGGCATGAAAAAGACTATATAATACGTAATGAGCAGCAGTATGTAATCAAGTTGAACACACTGGGAAATGCGTTCAGGGAAAGGGTCAACAATGATCCCCGAATCTCCGATCAGCGAAAAGATTCGATCACAAAAATCCTGGATAATTACCTGGAAGAATTCAATAACCTGGTTGATATCGAGAGCAGAATTGGTCTGAAAACGCCGGAATCAGGAAAAAAAAGTCAGCTTGATGAGCTTGAAAACAAGATAGAAAATCGTTTCAACGAGGTAATCAATACCGCTGAATACAAAAAGAACCTGCTTTTCCGATACCTGGAGCTCTTTTATGTATTTTTCTTTATTGTATTCCTGCTGGTAAGTATTTTTCTGAGCCGTGTTATTTCAAGGTATATTTCTGCCCCCCTGACTACGCTGACAAGTCATATCAAAAAATTATCGGGTACAAATCTTGAGCTGGATGACACGCTGGAGCATCATTTCAACAACTATGAATCCTCGGTGCTGTACAAGGAATTCAGGTTACTTATAGAACAGATCAAAAGAGAAAAAGAGGACCTGAACAAGGTACAGGCGGCATTGATCGAAAATGAAGAAAAATACCGTCAGCTCGCAGACAACCTTCCGCAGTCCGTTTTTGAAACCGATCAATTCGGCAATCTTACCTACGTGAACAGCAACTGGCTGAAATCTTTTTCCTACACATTGGAGGACGTGAATGAAGGGGTAAATATCATCAATATTCTGAAAGCTAAAAGTGGCCCTATAGTCCTTGGCAATGAATCTGCCGGCCCGGTTGAATACCGCGCCTACAGGAAAGATGGAACGAATTTTCCCGTACTTGTTTACACCAACCGGATCCACCGCGATAATAAGTTGATGGGATTCAGGGGGGCGATCATAGATGTTTCCAACCGTAAAATAAAAATGACCTGACACAACTGCTAAAAACCTACAGTTGTATTCCTTTATTGAAAACTTTGCAGGTTGCTCTCCCTTATTATTGTAATTTTACGGAAAATTAAATCATTAGGTATGCGACTTTTACTGATCAGTAATTCTACAAATGCAGGAGAGGCCTATTTGGATTATCCCAAAGATGAGATCAGGAAATTCCTTGGAGAGAAAATGATCACCGGCCTGTTTTTTCCGTATGCGGGCGTGACCATGTCATATGATGACTATGCAACCAAAGTGAAGGCTCGTTTCAATGAGATCGGTCATGATATAAAGTCAATCCATGAATCTGACGATCCAGTTCAGGCTGTTGAAGAAGCGCAGGCAATCATTGTCGGTGGCGGCAACACCTTTCACCTGCTGAAAATGATACGCGACAAACGTCTGATCGGCCCTGTGAGGGAGAAGGTTTTGAACGGAACGCCCTATATCGGATGGAGTGCCGGGTCGAACATGACCTGTCCTACGATACGTACAACGAATGATATGCCAATCGTTGAACCCGATAGTTTTGATGCATTTCACCTGGTCAATTTCCAGATCAATCCCCACTACCTGGATCACAATCCCGACGGACATGCCGGGGAGACAAGGGAAGACAGGATCATGGAGTTCCTGGCCGCAAACAGGGACCTGACTGTACTTGGACTGCGCGAAGGATGTATGTTCCGTGTAGAAGGCAATAACATGGCGCTTATTGGCGACAAGCCGGTACGCATATTCAGGTATGGTGAAAGACCTGATGAAATGGACCCCGGGGAGGATTTCAGTAGATTCCTGTAGCCCGTTAAGAAAGGAAGTTGTGGTGAGAAAGATTCGTGTATTCATGGAATACCTGGCAGCATTCCTGATCATATTCGTTTTGTTGTCGGTGATCACAAGCGTCGTTATCGTAAAATTTTACGGGGACGACGTACAGGAATATACAATGGACCTCATTAACGATCAACTCGATACCAAGGTTTCTGTAGGTGAAGCGGGCATTAGTATATTCAGGAAATTTCCCAATACATCGGTCTTTTTCAATGATGTTACAGTATGGTCCGGACACCGTTTCGAACGCAGTGCCTTCGAAGAGATTTCCCCTGATACGCTTTTTGTAGCCGACCGGTTGTACCTTCAGTTCAATTTACTGGACCTGCTCAGGAAAAAGTTTACGATCAAGAGCCTGGAGGCCCGGGAAGGATCCTTGCGGATCCTGATCGACGGTGATGGCAATGGCAATTTCCTGGTGCAAAATGAAAAAGATTCGCCAGGATCCTCCAGGGCAATTGAAATGAAAGGGGTAACGGTAAGGGATCTGAATGTGCTTTACATTAATATTGCCAAAGAGATCAGCTCCGAAGTGCTTGTGGAGGAAATATCCCTGGAAGGGAATTTTGGGAATCGTGATTATATGCTGAAGGCCGGTGGTAATGCCTATGTAGAGAACATCATCAACCATGGCGTATACTATCTTTCACAACAGGATGTCAGTACAAATGTATTCCTTGAGGTAAGCAACAATCACTTTGTCATCTCCCGGGGAGAGATCGTGATCGGGGACCTTGCTGCAGCAATCACTGGTGAATTCCTGGTGGATAAAGAGGTGGGGGCTGACCTGGACCTGCACTTCTCCGGTGATAAGATCGACATAGAATGGGCAACCCGAATCCTCTCAAGCAGCAACAATTCTCCCGGGGTCACCGGGAAGGGCAGCATGAATATTTCTGTTGACGTTAAAGGTCTCACAAGCCCGACACTTACCCCCCATATCACCGCAGCATTCTCGACCAACAATGCTTCCCTGCAATCGGATCAATTCCCACTAAAATTTAAATCCCTTTCAGCTGAAGGAACGTATACCAATGGAAACCTCATGAGTGTGAGCTCCACGGTCATTGATCTGAATTTCTTTTCCGCCAGGATTGGCGATTCTGACATTACAGGAGCCATCATGCTGAAAGACCTGCTTCGACCTTCCTTCAACCTACTGCTCAAGGGTGAATTGCACCTGTCTGACTTTGACCCCTTATTATCGGAACTTCCTCTTCGGACAGGAAAGGGAACAGTCAACCCTGATCTGCGAATTACAGGCAACATCAGTGATTTGTCAGATTCATCAAGGAGCATATCATTTGACCCTGCCGGAACGCTTGCCGTAAACAATTTATCCTTTTTACTCACAGAACGCGACCTGCTATTCAGTGAGTTCAATGGAAATATTGCTGTGGACCCCGTGCAGCTGAAGGCATCCCTTGCAGGGTATATGAATGACACAGACCTCGATGTGAAAGCAGTTCTCCGGAATCCGCTCACGGCCTTTTCTTCTGATCCAGCATTCGATATCCGCGGGAGTCTATACAGCAGCAATGTAAATATTGACCAATTGATTAAAGACATGAAGCGTTCCGGGAACAATACGGAGCAGGTTACTTTCCCGGACAACCTTACGCTGGACCTGGATTTTAAATTTGACAGGATCACCAGGGGTGATCTTCATACAAAAGAGGTCTCAGGTACATGCTCCTACAATTATCCGGGTTTGACCATTGACCCATTATATATGGAGACAATGAACGGGTCCATCAGCAGCAGGATTGCCTTGTTTGATCTCCATTTGACTGAATACCAATTGAATATGAGCAGTTCTTTCAGTAACCTGGAGATCAGGGATGTCTTCCGCTCATTCAATAATTTTGGCCAGGATTTTCTTACTGAAAAGAATATTGCCGGCAGCATCTCCGGTACATCAGAATTCCTGTCGTCACTGAACAATGATTTCTCCATCAACACCCGGGATATTGTATCTGAAAACAGTTTTATTATTAAAGATGGCGAGCTCAACGATTTTCAACCGCTTATCGAAGTATCAAAATTCCTGAAGATCGATAAAATGGACCATGTGCGGTTCTCCAACATCAGTAATACCATCCTGATCAACAATAATATGATCACCATTCCCGGCATGGACATCCGGTCAAATGCCCTCAACATCCAGGCCTCAGGTCAGCACAGCTTTGATAAAACCTATGAATACCACCTGGCAACAAAGTTGTCAGAGCTGCTCTTTAGTAAGGCCAAAAGCAATCCCGATAAAGAATTCAACATCGCACTTGACAAGGAAGATAACAGGACGATTTTCCTGGTATTATTCGATGAGGGAGATGGAATGCAGATCGAGTTTGATGAAGAGGAGGCGCTGAAAAAGATTCGGGAGGATTTAAGGAATGAAAAACAGGAGTTGAAAGATGTACTGAGAAAGGAATTTGGCAGTACAAACCGGAAAGATTCACCAGATGGTGATTCCGGGCAGACAGACCAGCCTGTGTTTAAATTTGAGTTCCCGGAGGAAGAAACCCGGGATACCATGCAAAATG
>CAZPTO010000061.1:6257-13014 GCA_964589155.1 uncultured Bacteroidaceae bacterium
CCTGTGTTTAAATTTGAGTTCCCGGAGGAAGAAACCCGGGATACCATGCAAAATGAGGAACCCACGCGTAAATGGTGGCAAAGAAAGAAACAGCCGGACAAGAATCCAGATATTAAGATCGTTATAGATGACAATGACCTGTAAAGATTCATGGCCGGATGAAAGCAATCACTATTTTTATATCCATACGATAATCAGGGATTAAAATCTGTGCAAAACTGCGGAAAATTGTTCATAACCACCTATTTTTGATAATAGACTGATTAGTTACAATTGATGAATATATACGAGAAAAAACAACGCTGGAAGTTCATCCTATTCTTCTCTGCGGTCCTGATCGGTGCCGGATCGCTCTATTACACCAACCGGCTGGTGAAGACCATTGCTGAGGATGAGCGGGAAAAGATAGAATTGTGGGCGGAGGCCACGCGCATTCTTGCCAATCCCGCTCCTTCCGGAAATGACATTCTTTTCCCCCTGAAGGTATTAGAAAACAATACCAATATCCCGGTCATACTGACCGACGCAGAGGGGAACATCATGAATTCGCGCAACCTGGATTCAACACGGATCAACCAGGAAGCTTACCTGAATAAGTCCCTTGAAAAAATGAAAAGTGAAAACGACAGCATCGTCATTGAGCTGGGGAGGAACAATTACCAGTACCTCTATTACAGGAATTCCACATTGTTACGGAAACTGGCTGCCTTTCCCTATTTCCAGCTGGGCGTAATCATACTGTTCATCGGAGTTTCATATATAGCATTCAGTGTTTCCAGGAAAGCGGAACAGAACAAGGTCTGGACAGGGTTGTCGAAGGAGACCGCCCACCAGCTGGGCACCCCCATCTCATCCCTGAGCGGTTGGGTGGAAATCCTTAAACAATCTGGGGCTGATCCTGCTGCCACAAAAGAATTGGAGAAGGATTCAGAACGCCTGGTCAGGATTGCCGACCGCTTCTCCAAGATAGGTTCCAAGCCCTCACTTGAAAAAAGGGATATTACCCGGATCATTACAAACAGTCTCTCCTATATACAAAACAGAAGGGGAAAATCGGTCCGGTTCGAAACATTGCTTCCTGAGGAACCGGTAATGGTGCCTGTCAACGAAACCCTGCTGGACTGGGTGATCGAAAACCTGTGTAAGAATGCGCTTGACGCCATGGAAGGTGCTGGTAATCTCACCATCAGGTGCACGCCTGGAAACAAGCAGGTGACCATTGATATTGAAGATACTGGAAAAGGTATTCCGAAATCAAAATTCAATACAGTTTTCAAACCCGGGTTTACTACCAAAAAGCGGGGCTGGGGACTGGGACTCTCACTCACGAAAAGAATCGTGGAGGAATATCACGATGGTAAAATCTTCGTTCACTCCTCCGAACCTGGGATCAAAACCGTTTTCAGGATCGTTCTGAAGAAATAGGGCGGCTACACCTCAACTGCTATGCGTCCTTGAACCGGGGCGTTTTGGGTACTACCCTGTAGAGCTTATCGGAGCGACGCACCGTATCGCTGATGGGGATCGAACAGGTGTCGCCTTTGACAGCGCGATCCGTATTCTTTTCATCCACTCGTATTTCCCCGATCTTTGTCTCTATTACCCCTGTAGTGGGTCCAATGATCAGCACCTCATCTCCCACACTGATCTCACCCGTTTCGATTAGAAATTCAGCTACACCGATGCGGTCAAAGTAATTGGTTCCCTTCCCCACATACATTTTCCGGGTCGTGGCAGCCGACCCATATACTTCGCTCCATTCCCCCAGCCGTTGTCCCAGGTAATACCCGTCCCAGAATCCGCGATTGAAGACCCTGCCAAGCCGTTTGGTCCATATGTCGATCTTCTCCCTTGTAAAGCTGTCTGAAAGGTATGCATCAATTGCTTCGCTGTAACAAGAGGTTACGGTCTTTACATATTCGGGGGAACGTGCCCGGCCTTCAATCTTGAGCACGCGCACACCGGCATCAAGCACTTTATTGAGAAAATGAATGGTGGAAAGGTCTTTGGGCGACATGATGTTCTGGTTCTCCACCTCCAGTTCTATATCCCGCTCATTATCAGTAACAATATAGGAGCTCCGGCATACCTGGAAACAATCACCGCGGTTGGCAGAATGATTGTGCGCATGCAGGCTCAGGTAGCATTTACCGCTGACTGCCATACACAGGGCGCCGTGCACGAACATCTCAATTTTGATGAGTTCACCTGAAGGACCACGAACATTCTCCAATTCAATGGCTTTATGGATCCCGGCAACCTGGTCCAGGTTCAGCTCTCTTGCCAGCACCACCACATCCGCGTAGTTGGAATAAAATTTCAGGGATTCTATATTGCTAATATTGAGCTGGGTGGAGAGGTGTACCTCCACTCCTGATTTAAGCGCATAATCCAGCACCGACTGGTCTGAAACGATCACAGCAGTAACACCGTATTCTTTTGCAAGGTCAACAATCTTTCTCATCTGCAAAAGCTCGTGGTTGTATATGATCGTATTGATGGTAAGATAGGTCCGCAGTTTGTGTGCATTGGCAATTTCAACGATCCGCGGAAGATCATCGGCAGTAAAATTGGCCGATGACCGGGAGCGCATATTCAACTGTTCGATCCCAAAATATACAGCATCAGCACCTCCCTGGATCGCTGCCATCAGGGATTCATAGGAACCGGCAGGAGCCATCAGTTCAATATTATTTCTTTGAAGCATGTTGCAAAGATAACGCTAACGGTCGGTTTCTTGTTTACGCATTACTGTACTCTCTTTCATGCGCATTCATCGTTCCTGTTATTTAATTGTTGTAGAAAAGAATTTAATAAGCACTTGTTTTACATGTTCGACACGCGCCGGTTTCGTCAGGAAATCGTCCATTCCTGCTTGCACACTGCGGGCTTTCTGCTGATCATCTCCTGTAGCTGACATAGCCACAACAGGCACTTTGATACCATTCTTCCGGATCTGTTCTGTTGCCTCATATCCATCTAATTCAGGTAAGTAGAGGTCCATGAAAATGATATCGTATTTGTGCGCCTTAGTTTTATCAACAGCTTCCGCACCGTCGGAAGCAATATCGATCTCAAAACCGATATTTTTGAAAATAGATTGTGCCACCTTTTGGTTGATCAGGTTGTCCTCAACCAATAAAATAGAAAGGTCGGCAGGCAACGTATGCAATATGGGCAGAATGCTCTTATGATCCTCCAGGTTCGGAAATATCTCCCTGATGATATCGTACACCTCTTTACTTTCGATCGGTTCGATCAGGTAATAATCGATACCCAGCTTCCTGGTAGTCCTGAAATTACCGGGTTTGTCATTGTTACATACCATAACAGAAGGGAACAGGTCCATCAATCCTTCCTCTTTCAACATGGATGCAATGCCAAATCCTTCCATTTTTGCTTTATCTGAAATGACCAGGATCTGGTACAGCTCCTTTTTAATATTCAGGTGATGCACCACGGAATCCATACTGCTGTCCTGGAAGATCTTTGTAACAATGTTGATCCCAAACTGGTTAAATAATTTGCTGATACTGTTCTTTTCAGGAGTAGATTCCTTGGTAATGTAAAGGGCCGTGATCTGGTTAAGCTGATGAATATGGTCAAATGCATACTGCTTTGGTAGCTTTTCATTTGAATATGCCTCAATGGTAAAACTAAACCTGGATCCCGGTGCGTTTTCCGGTGCTTCGGGATGTGCAGGACTTTCCACCCAAAGCTCACCATTCATCAACTCAACAAGCTCTTTTGAAATGGCTATTCCCAGGCCTGTCCCTCCGTACAGCCGTGTAACAGAACCTCCTGACTGGGCATAATTATTGAAAATCGTGCCGATCCTGTCTTCGGGGATGCCAATACCGGTATCTTCCACCCTGAACAGCAGTTGCAGGCGTCCTTTCACATTTTCAAGCAGGTCCACTTTAATCTTCACCCTTCCCTTTTCTGTAAATTTCACGGCGTTACTCAGCAGGTTCGAAACCACCTGCCTGAGCCGGAAAGGATCTCCGATCAACTTTTCCGGCACAGTCGAACGAATCTCCTGTTCGAGCTTCAAGCCTTTTTCCTCGGCCAGCGTTTTGAACAGGTCTACTGTATGGGACATTTCCTCTCGCAACCGGAAGGGGATCTCTTCAAGGATCATTTTTCCTGCTTCGATCTTTGAAAAATCCAGGATATCGTTCAGGATGGTCATCAACAGGTCTGAGGATTTTTTTATGACCTGCACCTTTTCATCGACAGCAGCTGGCGTTTTTGTTTTCATCAATTGTTCTACCATTCCCAGGATCCCATTCATTGGGGTCCTGATCTCGTGGCTCATTGATGCAAGAAAATCTGATTTTGCCCGGTTGGCTGCCACCTCCTTTTTCCGGGACCGCTCTATGGCTGAAACATCTACCAATGCAATGAGCCGGAGCTCTTCTCCCCCTATGCGGGTCACCTCTTCGACCCGGTAAATAATGGTTTCAATCCCGTCCTTCTCATAATACAGGTATTCCACTCCATTCACATTATCTGAGCCACCATGTAGCAAGAATTTATTTGAGAACAGCGAACCTTTCTTGTAGTCCTGACCGATCAGGTCCTCCTTATTCGAAACGAACATCATTTGCTGTGCAGCTGTGTTGATATTGCGGATGATATTTCCGGAATCCAGTATCATAATCCCTACTGGAAATTTTTCAAGGATCTGCCTGAATACAATCTCGGACATCTTCAGTTTTTTCTGGGATCTTTCCCCCCGCGCAAAAATCACAATCAAATAGATGAACAGGGCCATCGTAATCAGCAATGCCAATGCCGAAACCAGGATATTTTTAAAAATAAGAAGACGATTGAATTCTGTCTTGCTATTAGAAAATATAATTCCCACATGTTTCCCAAAAAGCGTCATCGGATAAAATGCCGAATGCATTTTCTGCTTCCGCTTTCCCGGGATGGTCATGGTATGGTCGATGGTCCCATAGGAAAACATTTGAATACTGTCAGCGATCTCATGCATGGAGGAGATACGGGCACTGTCGGGAAAATTGGAACTTAGTACCCTTCCATCTTCACTTACCACCCACTGCCATAAAATGGTTTTACCTACAGGGTAGAGTGAAAATAGTTGCTTCGCAAATTTTTCAAAATCCACTTCAACGATGATGTTTCCACCTACCTGGTCATTTTCGAAATACGGGTAATGGTACAGGTACTTTCCATTGTATTCCTCCACCCTGTCCCGGGGAGATAATTCCTGCTGTCGCTGCCTGGGAAAAGTATCGATAACAAATTCATCCGCATCATTGATGTATAGTCCGAAATAGTTCTTTTTATTATCAAAAATAAATACATTACTGATCAGGTCGCGATACCTTAAATAAATCACTTTCAGGCTATCCTGACTCCTGTCAAATTCTTCCTGATCTGTAAATATTTCCGAAAAATGATATTGAAATAATAATCTGTTCAGATCATTTTCAAATTTCTGCAACTCCTTTTCCATGTGAGACCCGCAAATCCTGATCTGCTGCTCCATGTTTGAATTGAGAAAAGAGATAAAACGCTGGTTGATATTAAAAACCGAAAAAATACTCAACAGCATGAGTAATATAAGTGGAATAAGAACAAAAGTATTTACCCGCTTCACAAAAATATATTTTAGTTAAAATTCTATCATTTTAATGCGTTATCAATTCCGTTTATCTCCATTGCCTTATTCGTCCTCCTTCGTATGACGCATGAGCTCCGCTACGGTCCGGTTGTTGCCTCGCTTTATAAAATTAGTATTTATTCATAAGTTGGCATCCTATTTCCTGTATTTATCTCCCATATCCTCAAGTAGATCGAGGTAGTTTAAATATCTTGATTCACTGATCTTGTTTTCAATTACTGCCTGTATGACAGCGCATTGGGGTTCATTCACGTGCATACAGTTATGAAATTTACACTTACTGCTATACTGAAAGATCTCGGGAAAGAAATGAAATAACTCCTCTCGTTCGATGTCTACCATTCCAAAACCCTTGATCCCCGGAGTATCGATGATCCTGGTATTCCCTGGCAAAAAAAACATCTCTGCATACGTTGTGGTATGCAGTCCGGACTTATGATGTTGAGAGACCTCACGCGTTTTCAGTTCCAGTGAAGGATCCAGGTAATTCAGTAGCGTGGTTTTCCCAACACCGCTGTTCCCCGCTATTACTGAAACCTTGTTTGCAAACAGTTCCTCCACTTTTTTCATTTGGATTCCCTCTTTGACTGATACTGAAAGGGTAGGATACCCCACCCCTTCATACAGGTCACACAGGTTTTTCATCTCTGTCATTTGAGCTGCATTATAAATATCGGTCTTGTTCATCATCAGCACGACCGGTATCCTGAATGCTTCCGCCGAAACAAGGAAGCGATCGATAAAAGCAAGGTGGGTCCTGGGATTTACCAGGCTGATCATCAGGACTGCCTGGTCGACATTGGCTGCAATGAGCTGGTATTCCTTTGATAGTTTGGCGGAACGCCGGATGATATAGTTATTGCGTTCCCTGATATGTGAAATGAGTCCATTCCCCGAGTCCGTAAGTTGAAAATCCACCTCGTCACCCACGGCTACCGGGTTGGTGGCACGGATCCCTTTGATCCTGTAAGTTCCCTTAATTTTGCAGGGAACCACAGTATCTCTGTCATCCATAACATAGTACCAGCTTCCGGTGGATTTTATAACCAGTCCTTTCTTCAAAGTTGAATTTTGGGCTAATTTAACGAATGCTGCTCATTCAGA
>CAZPTO010000062.1:0-12976 GCA_964589155.1 uncultured Bacteroidaceae bacterium
GCCATCATCTTTCGGATGCGTGACATCGAACCTGACCACGGCACCGGGAGGATCTATCATTCCATCCTCCCGCTGGATACCTTTTGAATCAGTAATCTTCAGGCTTCCGAACCCGGGTAAAACGACCGCTTCTTTTCGCGATAAAATTTGACGAATGTATTTTCCAAGGTATGCCATGATGGATAAGATTCGGTCAACAGACCATTACAAAACAAATTTAATATAAAAGAGTGTACATAAGATATATGGTTGTTCGAAATCTGAAGATAGTTATCAACGTAAATACACCGGTTTTCCGTCCGCATACAACCAGTTATTGCTATATTCGTATTCTGAATTTAAACAGGCTGACGCTATGAAGCAAATACGCATGGTTGATCTGCATGGACAGTATCTCCGTCACAAAACGGAGATCGACCGCGCTGTCCAGGATGTGATCACCTCCACAGCATTTATCAAGGGCCCGGATGTACAGTCCTTCCAGGAGGAACTCGCAGCATATATGGGTGCTGATCACTGCATCGCATGCGGCAATGGTACGGATGCACTGCAGATCGCCATGATGGCCCTGGAACTGCAGCCCGGTGACGAGGTGGTCACCACACCCTTCACGTTCATTGCCACGATTGAGGTAATTTCCCTCCTGAAACTGACGCCTGTACTCGTTGATGTGGAACCGGACACCTTCAACCTGGATCCCGATAAATTACAGGAGGCCCTTTCAGAAAAAACCCGTGCGATCGTACCGGTACACCTGTTCGGACAGGCAGCAAACATGAACCGGATCCTGGAGTTTGCCAGCAGCAACGGACTGTATGTGATAGAAGACAACGCCCAGGCCATCGGCGCCGCGTATCAACTGGCCGACGGGACCACAAAGAAAGCAGGAGCACTAAGCCATATTGGCTGCACGTCATTTTTTCCCAGCAAAAACCTGGGCGCATACGGCGATGGCGGAGCGCTGTTTACCAACGACATGGATCTTGGAGCAAGGATCCGGTCCATCGTTAACCATGGCATGACCAAAAGGTACCATTATGATCATGTGGGTGTCAATTCCAGGCTGGATACCATACAAGCTGCCATACTGAGGATCAAACTGCGGTACCTCGACACATACAACAAGGCCCGCCAGCAAGTGGCAGCTGCATATGATGCCGCATTTGATGCCATCCCCGGGTTGCAGATCCCGGTACGTAACCCCGATTCTGAACACATCTTCCACCAATACACCCTGCAGGTAGCCAACGGGCAACGCGACGCACTGAAGGAATTCCTCAATGCGCATGACGTTCCCGCTATGGTCTATTACCCCGTTCCGCTGCACCTGCAGGCTGCATACGATCAACTGGGATACAGTAAAGGAGATTTCCCTGTGACCGAGGAGCTGTGTACAAAGGTGATCAGCCTTCCCATTCATACAGAAATGGAGGAGGACCAGCTGACACACATTATTGAAACTGTAAATAAATTCTTCAACCCGTGACACAGGAAAAATCATATTTTGCACATGAAACGGCGGTGATCGACGAAGGATGCCGGATCGGCGAAGGAACAAAGGTCTGGCACTTCTCCCATGTGATGACTGGGGCCGTGATCGGTAAAAAATGTAACCTGGGACAGAACGTGGTAGTCTCCCCGGAGGTGATCCTGGGGAACAATGTTAAGGTCCAGAACAATGTATCGATCTATACCGGAGTGATCTGTGAAGACGATGTATTCCTGGGACCTTCCATGGTATTTACCAATATCGTTAATCCACGCAGTGCAGTGATGCGCCGTGACCAGTACCTGGAGACCCGGGTCGGAAAAGGCGCCTCTATTGGTGCCAATGCAACGATCATCTGCGGAAATCCCATCGGGGCTTATTCCTTCATTGGTGCAGGCGCCGTGGTTACGCGTGAGGTTCTGCCCTATGCCCTGGTGATCGGCAACCCGTCGCGGCAGGTAGGATGGATGAGTGCATACGGCCACCGCCTGGAGTTCGGGGAAGATGGCATCCCTGTATGTCCTGAAAGCGGAGAAAAATATGCACTGAAGAATAACCAAGTAACAAAATTAGCGTAGACAGCATGATGAGGCCTTTGCCATTGAAGCACTCATCAATGGGCATAGATTATTAAAGCAAGAAAACAAACAGAGAAAGCACATATCATCGGGCAATTAAACTTAAAATAGCATTCTAATACATGAGCAAGAACTTTACCCTCATCGGCATCGCCGGGTATATTGCCATCAGGCACGTGAAGGCGATCAAGGAGACCGGGAATGACCTGGTGGCAGCACTGGATCGTTTCGATAGCGTCGGATTCGTGGATGCATTCTTTCCTGATGCAGATTTTTTCGTGGAATTTGAACGATTTGACAGGCATATTGCCAAATTGAACCGCACTGGAAGGCAGATCGATTATGTATCCATCTGTTCACCCAATTATCTCCACGATTCCCATATCCGTTTTGCACTGCGCAGCGGTGCAGATGCCATCTGCGAAAAACCTCTGGTACTGAATCCATGGAATATTGATGCATTGCTGGATTACCAGGAAGAAACCGGGAAGAAGATCTATAACATCCTGCAGCTGCGACATCATCCCAGCATTATCGCGCTGAAGAACAAGATCGACAACGGACCTTCTGATAAAATATATGACATCGACCTCTCCTATATCACCAGCCGCGGTAAATGGTACCACTACTCCTGGAAAGGCGATGAACACAAGTCGGGAGGCATCGCCACCAACATCGGGGTACACTTTTTCGATATGCTGACCTGGATCTTCGGGGAGGTGAAAGAAAACAAAGTGCACTTGCTGAAAAAGGACAAATCAGCAGGATTCCTTCAGCTGGAAAAAGCACGGGTGCGCTGGTTCCTCAGCATCGACTACAACGATGTCCCGGATGAGATCCGCAAGAAAGGGCAACGCACCTTCCGGTCCATCACGGTGGATGGGGATGAAATAGAATTCAGCGGCGGGTTTACCGACCTCCACACCATCTCCTACCAGGAGATCCTTGCAGGAAGAGGATACGGCGTGGAATGTGCAAGGAATTCCATTCAGACCGTCTACGATATCAGGAATACAGAGATTTCTGAACGCAGCGGGGAGTACCATCCATTTGTAAAAAACACCTAAGAAGACCACGATATGTATAAAGAGTTAGTTGACAAAAAAAGAACTATGGCTGTAATCGGGCTGGGCTATGTGGGCCTGCCCATTGCACTCGAATTCGCCAGGAAAATTAAAGTGATCGGTTTTGATATCAGGGAGGACCGTATTGAACAAATGAAAAACCGGATCGATCCAAGCAATGAGCTGGAAGCTGCTGATTTTGACGATACCGATATCACCTTCACTGCAAACATCGATGACCTGAAAGAGGCATCCTTCTACATCGTAGCGGTACCCACCCCCATCGACGAGCACAAAAAGCCGGACCTGAAACCGCTGCTCGGCGCCACAAGAACCGTTGGGAAAGTGCTGGGTAAAGGCGATTATGTGGTGTACGAGTCCACCGTATACCCGGGCTGTACAGAAGAAGACTGTATTCCGCTGCTTTCCGAGGTTTCGGGCCTTGAATTTATCAACGATTACAAGGTTGGGTTCTCCCCTGAAAGAATCAACCCGGGGGACAAAAAACATACACTGACCAGCATTACGAAAGTCACCTCGGGATGCGATGCCGAATCGGCCGAAGAAATTGCCAAAACCTATGAGATCGTCATCAAGGCCGGTGTGCACCGTGCCAGCTCCATCAAGGTTGCAGAAGCAGCCAAAATCATCGAAAACACACAGCGCGACATCAATATTGCCTTTATGAATGAGCTGTCCATGATATTCAACAAAATGAATATCAATACGTTCGAGGTGCTGGAAGCTGCAGGAACGAAATGGAATTTCCTGCCCTTTTTCCCGGGGCTCGTGGGAGGTCACTGTATCGGGGTGGATCCCTATTACCTGACCCACAAATCGGCGATGTACGGACACCACGCACAGATCATCAATGCCGGAAGAGGGATCAACGACGGCATGGCAGCATGGGTGGCCAAACAGGTTACCATCCGGCTTTCACACCAGTTTACCAACCTGAAAGAATGCAGGGTCCTGGTAATGGGAACCACCTTCAAGGAAAATGTGAGTGATATCAGGAACTCGAAAGTGGCTGACGTAGTCTATGAACTGAAAGAATTTGGAATGGGCGTTGAAGTGATTGACCCCTATGCCAATCCTGAAGAGGTGATGGAAGAATACGGCTACCAACTCATCGATCAAGCCGAAGGAAAATACCATGCTGTTATTGTTGCGGTGAACCACGCTGAATATGCCAGGATGGATGAAGCTGCCCTGGGAACATTACTGGTTGAAAACGGTATCGTGGTTGACCTGAAGGGCCTGTTCAGGAGCAAGATCAAACAATTGAATTACTGGAGTTTATAAAAATATATACATATGCGCACCGTATTGGTAACAGGAGGAACCGGCTATATCGGTTCACATACCGTGGTCGAACTGCAGGAAGCCGGCTACAAAGTGGTCATTGTCGATAACCTTTCCAATTCCTATGCAGGGGTGGTGGACAGTATCGAAACCATCACGGGGATCAGACCCGAATTCGAACAGGTGGACCTGAAAGACAGGGAGGCAACCCTGGAGGTGTTTGCAGCGTACCCAGATATTGAAGCCGTGATCCATTTTGCAGCGCTGAAAGCTGTCGGGGAAAGCGTGGGGCTGCCACTGGAATACTATAAGAACAACATCGATTCCCTGATTCATATTCTGCAGGGCATGAAACAATACGGCGTGAAGAACATCGTATTCTCTTCTTCATGTACCGTATACGGCGAACCCGACGAATTGCCGGTGACAGAACGGGCACCTATTAAAAAAGCCAATTCGCCCTACGGAAATACCAAGCAGATCTGTGAAGAGATCATGCAGGATTTCAGGGTTCCCGCCCCGGAGATCAATGTGATCTCCCTCAGGTATTTCAATCCAATTGGTGCACATCCGAGTGCATTGATCGGGGAGCTGCCCATTGGGGTCCCGAACAACCTGGTCCCCTTCATCACCCAGACCGCCATTGGTATCAGGGAGGAGCTGAAGGTGTTCGGGGACGATTACAACACCTCGGACGGATCAGCCATTCGTGATTATATCAACGTGGTAGATCTTGCCAAAGCACACGTGGTAGCTATTGAGCGGCTTATGAAAGACAAGAATAAATCAGGTTACGAGATCTTCAACCTGGGCACAGGGAGAGGGAATTCGGTGCTGGAAGTGATCAAAGCGTTTGAAAAGGTTACCGGAACCCCCCTGAAACACAAGATCGTCGGCCGCAGGGAAGGCGATGTCGAACAGGTATTTGCCGATACAAGGTATGCAAATGAGGAGTTGGGCTGGAAAGCTGAAAAGGACCTCGAAGAGACCCTTGCCACGGCATGGAAATGGGAACAACATTACCGGTCGAAACAATAAACTACATGATCGCGCCCCCATTACCCTGTTCACATATGTAGAACCTGTACGCTTGCATAAAAATGACTGTGCACTTATTACGGAATAAAAACAAATATCGATGAAAAAAATATTGATCACAGGGGGAGCTGGCTTTATCGGCTCACATGTTGTAAGATTGTTCGTGAAGAAATACCCGGAAGTACAGATCATGAACCTGGATGCACTCACCTATGCAGGAAACCTGGAGAACCTCAAGGACATTGAGGATGCCGGTAATTATACATTCATCAAAGGCGACATTACAGACGAGGAATTCATCGACCGGTTATTCGAAAACCACGATTTCAGCGGGGTGATCCACCTGGCTGCAGAATCACACGTAGATCGTTCCATCGAAGATCCGCTCTCATTCATAAAGACCAATATCATAGGTACCATGAACCTGCTGAATGCCTGCAGGAACAGCTGGAATTCATTCGAGGGGAAACGGTTCTATCACATCTCCACCGACGAAGTATATGGCAGCCTGGGAGATGAGGGATTGTTCACTGAAACAACCCCCTACGACCCGAAAAGTCCCTATTCAGCCTCCAAGGCGAGCTCCGATCACCTGGTACGGGCCTACCGGAACACATACAAATTGCCGGTGGTCATCTCCAATTGCTCCAACAACTATGGCCCCAACCAATTCCCTGAAAAGCTGATCCCGCTGTCCATCAACAACCTGAAGAATGGCAAACAGATCCCCATCTACGGAAAGGGGGAGAACATCAGGGACTGGCTCTTCGTGGAAGACCACGCAGATGCTATCGACAGGGTCTACCACCAGGGTGTGGATGGCGAAACATACAATATTGGGGGCAATAACGAATGGATGAACATTGACCTGATCCGCCTGCTCTGTAAGATCATGGACAATAAGCTCGACAGGGCACCTGGTTCCAGCGAACAACTTATCACCTTTGTGAAGGACCGCGCCGGGCATGACCTCCGGTATGCCATCGACAGCAGCAAAATAAGCCGGGAACTGGGATGGAAACCTTCACTTACCTTTGAAGAAGGGTTGGAAAAAACCGTCGACTGGTACCTGGAAAACAGGGAATGGCTGGAGCATGTCACCTCGGGGGCATACGTGGAATACTACAAGAAGATGTACAAAGGATAAGACTACTCCACGGTCACGCTCTTGGCCAGGTTCCTGGGCTGGTCCACGTTGCAATCGCGCATCACTGCAATATGGTATGCAATCAGTTGCAACGGAACAGAAGAGAGCAGTGACACAAGCACCGGATCTGTAGCCGGGATAGCGATCACATGATTGGCCATCTTTTCAATGGTATCATCTCCTTCCGTAACAATGGCAATGACCACGCCGTTCCTGGCTTTTACCTCCTGCACATTACTGACGATTTTCTCGTAAGAACTGTCCTGCGTGGCGATCACCACCACAGGCATATTCTCATCGATCAGCGCAATGGGCCCGTGCTTCATTTCTGCTGCAGGATAGCCCTCTGCATGTATGTAAGAGATCTCCTTGAGTTTCAGTGCACCCTCCAGTGCCACCGGGTAAGAAACCCCGCGCCCCAGGTAGAGTGCATTGGTCACTTTTTGATAGATACTGGCAATCTCTTTGAGCGTTTCGTTCTGCTCCAGGATTTTTTCAATTTTTCCAGGGATTGCTTCCAGCTCGCTCAGCAGCGAAGCATACCTGTCGTCAGCAATCAGTCCTTTGCCCCTGGCCACCATCATGGCCATCATGGTCAGCACTGTCACCTGGGCAGTAAATGCTTTGGTGGAAGCCACACCAATTTCCGGACCGGCGTGGGTATATACCCCGGCATGGGTTTCCCTTGAAATGCTCGATCCGACTACGTTACAGATGCCAAGTACCGTTGCGCCTGATTCCTTGGCCAGCTGGATGGCAGCCAGCGTATCTGCCGTTTCTCCGCTCTGGGAAATGGCAATCACGATATCATCCTTGCAAATGACCGGGTTCCGGTAACGGAATTCAGAAGCATAATCCACTTCCACCTGCACCCTGGCAAGGTCTTCGAATAAGTACTCTCCAACGAGTCCGGCATGCCACGATGTTCCGCAGGCAAGAATCACAATTCGTTTTGCTTCAATAAGCCGGTCATACACATTATACAGACCGCCCAGTTTGATCTCATTCTTTTCCAGGTTGAGCCTTCCGCGGAAGGTATCCCGGATCGACCTTGGCTGCTCAAAGATCTCCTTCAGCATGAAATGATCATACCCGTTCTTCTCGATCTCCGAGATCCCCAGGTCAAGGGTCTGGATTCGTGGCGTGAGGGCATCATCCCTGACAGTGGTCTTCAGAACCAGTTCATCGTTTTTGATCACCGCAACATCGTCATTGTCCAGGTAAATCACCCGGTCCGTATACTCGATAATAGGCGTGGCATCCGAGGCAAGGAAATATTCATTCTCACCCAGGCCGATTACCAGCGGACTACTTTTCCTGGCTGCGATGATCTTATCCTTCTCTTCACTGCAGAGGATGACCAGTCCGTAAGCACCAATCACCTTGGAAAGGGCCATTCGAACCGCTATTTCAGCAGATACCTCCTGTGACTTGTAAATATATTCGATCAGGTTGGCCAGCACCTCGGTATCGGTTTCACTCTTGAAAGTGTATCCCTGTTCTTTAAGACTTTCTTTCAGGTACGTGTAATTTTCAATGATCCCGTTATGGATGATCGTGAAAATTCCGTCCATTGACGTATGGGGATGGGCATTGATGTCACTGGGTTCGCCATGGGTGGCCCATCGCGTGTGTCCGATCCCTATGTTCCCGGCAATATCCTGTCCGGTACAATACGCTTCCAGGTCAGATACCTTTCCCTGTTTCTTATACACATTGATGTTTCCGTTCAGCAATGCGACACCTGCTGAGTCATACCCGCGGTATTCAAGCCTTTTCAAGCCTTTCAGCAGGATGGGATACGCATTTTGCTTTCCAATATATCCAACTATTCCACACATAATTAAAACTTCGTATATATGAGTTCCAATCTTAGACCACCCGGATGGCCCGAATGGTTGCTCCAGAATTTAATTATTTTATTTGAAGTGGAGGGGTTATCCACAAATATGTAAAAATCGCTCTTTTCAATCGCACCGGATACAACTTCCTGCAGATGCCGTGCCACGTTAAAAGTATAAAAATAAACCGGATCCAGAAAGGCGCTGTTTTCATTGGACTGTGTCAGCATTCCGAACAATACCTGCTCGGTACCAATCACCCTGTCATATAAAGGAATATAACTTCCGTCTTCGAGGCGCGTTTCCATCATCAGCTGCTGCGGATAGTCCGTTTCCGGAATACCGATGATACTGTCTGGCAACACGTAGAATACAATCCGTGCAGCATTAATGGCGATGTCACCTTCTCCCAGTTTCGCAGCGATATCGGGTAATGATACCTTTACATTCACACCAGCCATGCCCTGTGCATAGGCAACATCAGGGGCAGCATCGGGATCATCCAGGTACGATGCGATGGCAGTTCCCGTATAATCATGTTTGAAGATATTCACCTTCTGGGCAAAGAGCTGGTTGAAGGATAAATTGTAGGTGCTCAGTGAAATGGTATCTGCAGCAATCTCCACGAGGGTGTCGTGGTAATATTTAAATGTAAGACCCGCCTGGACATTAGCCATTTGCAGCTTTGCCAGTGCCCCGCCTTCTGAAACGGATTCAGAAGTTATGTAAAGCCCGGGGAATAACCGCTGCATCCTGGAATTGAAAGCAAAAATGGAATCTTCCGGGCTGGTGGCCTCGATGATCCTGTTCAACAGATCGGGATCATTGATCTCGAAATCATAAAGTGTGTTTGGTTGGGGAATGATCACCTCATCCACCAGCGGCTCCGTATCATATTTACCGGTAACATCATAATCTGAATAGTAGACGCTGTCCATATCAAGACTGTCAAGGAACTCGTGTACCATAATGTGCATCCCGGCAGTAGTATCCCCGACAACATCACCTATATAGAGATAAAGCTTCAGGGAATCGATAAAAGGATCTTCTCCAAAATCACCAAACCGGGAAAGACTGAATTCCGTTACGATCTCTGCCTTGGTATGTCCGGTGATGGAGTCCACCATGCTGCCCAGGAAAAAGGTCCGTGTATCGGAGGCATTCGCTGTCAGAGAAGTCATCCGCGGCCTGGAGGTTACCAGCCGTGTTTCCAGGTCGGTAATCGTATCAGTATACACCGTGATGGTGTCTTCCGAGGGGAATATATCCACTCCAAGGTTGTTGTTTTCAGGATCGCATGCATGGAACAAACCACCTGTAAATGCAACAGCTATAAGTGTCAGGAGCGTGTTTCCTGCAGCTCCAACCAGTCTTCTATGTCTCATAGGGGTAAATCAAATTAACGATTCAGAATATTCTCATAGAAAACGGAATATTCTTCGATATATTTCTCCGGATCCTTATAATCAAGACTGGGCTTTCCTGATTCGTTGATGATATTTGCAATATTATCCGGCAAATCTGAACTTCCCTGGATGGCGGCATCGGAATACTGCAGCGATAACCGCACCAGGTTTTCGTAAGTGGGATCCTTGATCACAGAGATGTCATCCTTGCTGACTCCGTTCAGCAGGGCCTTTTCCTGCAGCCTTGAATCCATGGGCTTATCAAAGCCATTATTATAATAGGAAAACACGACTTTGGAATCGGCAAACAGGGGGTCCTCCCTGTAGGCCTTTTTTAGATACAACGGTACAAGTGAGGTAAACCATCCATGACAATGCACCAAATCGGGCGACCATCTCAGTTTCCTGACCGTTTCAAGTACACCCCTGGCAAAAAAGATCATTCGCTCATCATTGTCTTCGAAAAACGCCCCATGTTCATCCTGCATGGTGGCTTTTCGCTGAAAATAATCTTCATTGTCAATAAAATAAACCTGCATCCGGGCGGCCTGTATGGAAGCTACCTTGATGATCAGGGGATGATCGGTATCATCTATGATCAGGTTCATACCTGATAAACGTATGACCTCATGCAATTGGTTCCTGCGCTCATTGATGTTCCCGTAGCGTGGCATGAAGGTCCGGATCTCTTTGCCTGTCTCCTGGATGCCCTGCGGAAGATACCTGCCGATATGGGACATTTCATTCTCCGAAAGATAGGGGGTAATTTCCTGGGAAACGAATAAAACTTTTACACTTTCCATTATTTTACAGGACTTGTTTTTGATCCTGCAAAGGTACTAAAAATTATTGAGACCTCAAGGTGTTCGCCCTCCCCCGGATGTATACTAAAATATGAAGAACCAGATTTCAAGCTGCCAGATTTCCATGCGGATTCCTTATCTTTGCGTCCGCGAAAAAACATGAAACAGATCCATCATATCCCGGCCCTGCAGCAAACGATCGCTGAAAGCAGGAAAAAAGGGGAAATAATAGGACTCGTTCCCACTATGGGAGCGTTACACCAGGGCCATATTTCGCTGATCAATACGGCGGAAAAGAATAGTGATCTTATTGTAGTATCTATCTTTGTCAACCCCACCCAATTTAACAATCCCAGGGACCTGGAACGCTATCCCAGGGACCTTGGATCTGACTTGCGCATGCTCACAGGGCACGGTGTGGAGATTGTCTTTGTCCCCTCGGTAGAGGAAATGTACCCAGAAAAAGATACACGTCATTTCGACCTTTCGCCACTGGACAGTGTGATGGAAGGAAAATTCCGTCCCGGCCATTTCAACGGGGTTGCCCAGGTCGTCAGTAAGCTTTTCGAGGCCGTACAGCCTGACCGGGCCTACTTTGGGCAGAAAGACTTCCAGCAACTTGCAGTGATTAAAAAACTGGTGACACAATTAGACATGGACATTGAAATCATTGGCTGTCCCATCATCCGGGAGGACGACGGCCTGGCCATGAGCTCCAGGAACCAGCTGCTGACCGCGGAGGAAAGGGCTGCTGCTCCCCGGATCCACACGGTGCTCCAGGAAGCAAAGTCCCTGAAATTCAGCGCATCCCCGGCAGATGTTAAAGCGTTCGTGGAAGAAAAGATCAACAGCCACCCGCTCATGCAGCTGGAGTATTTTGAAATTGTTGATGATCAAGAACTTAATGCCGTTAATTCATGGGATACTGATCAGAACAAAGTGGGCTGTATCGCTGTTCATTTAAGTGAGGTCAGGTTAATAGATAACATTTATTTTGATTAACTTTGCGTTATGAACATTGAGGTTGTAAAATCCAAGCTACACAGGGTTACGATTACCGAAGCGGACCTGAATTATGTAGGGAGCCTTACCATCGATGAGGATCTGATGGACGCTGCCAACCTGATTGAGAACGAAAAGGTACAGGTAGTCAACATCAACAATGGGGAAAGGCTGGAAACCTATGTGATCAAAGGAGAGAGAGGAACCGGTGTTATTTGCATGAATGGTGCCGCTGCCAGGAAAGTACAGGTGGGAGACATCATCATTGTCATCTCCTATGCCACCATGGATTTTGAAGCAGCAAAAACGTTCCAACCCAATATTATCTTCCCGGATACCACGACCAATCAACTTACCTGACCCTGCTTTGAGAAAAAAGATCCGGCAAATAATAAGGTTCTCTGTTTTTCTTGCAGTAGGAGTGTTGCTGCTTTATTTTGCATTCAGGGGAATTGATTTTTCTGAGATGTGGCAACACTTTAAGGGTGCAAAATACAGCTGGATCGGGTTATCGCTGGTATTCGCCATTATCTCACACCTCAGCCGGGCCAAACGCTGGATCATCCTGATTGAACCCCTGAAATTCAGGCCAAAACTCTGGAACACCTTCAATGCCACCCTGTTCGGGTACCTTTCGAATTATGCACTCCCCCGTGCCGGTGAAGTGGCCAGGTGTGTTGCCCTGGGACGGAAAGAAAAAATACCGGTCGACGCACTGATTGGAACCGTGATCGTTGAACGGGCCATCGACCTGATCTCCATGTTTATCATCATGATCGTACTGCTGGTGGCGCGCTTTGAAAAGTTCGGAGCATTCTTCAGCGATTATATTTTTCAACCCCTGGGAGACAAGATCTCGGGTATTTTCGGAGAAACCATCATCTTCTGGATCATCCTGGCAGCCATTCTTTTAGTGACCGCTGTGGCCCTGTTCATTCTGCGCGAAAAGATACGCAAACTCAAGCTGGCACAAAAAATCCTGAAACTGCTGAAAGGAATAGCAGACGGACTTAAAACGGTATGGAAGATGGAGCGGAAATGGGAGTTCCTGTTTCATACGGTCTTTATCTGGGTCAACTATGCCATGATGACCTGGGTGATCGTTTTTTCCCTGCCCAACATTACTGGTGACCTTAAATTTGTGGACGGTATCTTCCTGCTGGTGATCGGCAGTATGGGTATGGCCGTGCCGGTGCAGAGCGGGATCGGCGCATTCCACTGGATCGTCTCCCGGGGACTGCATTATGTATATGGCCTGGAACTCACCGAAGGACTGGTATTTGCCACGCTGCAGCATGAATCC
>CAZPTO010000063.1:0-12777 GCA_964589155.1 uncultured Bacteroidaceae bacterium
GTTAAGGACAGCATCTCAGAGGTTTTTAAAGCACAGGGAGATAATGTAAAAGAAGTGACAACAACGGCAATAGTCATATTGAACTGGAACGGCAGGAATTTTTTAGAGAAATTCCTTCCCATCCTTATTGCGCACACACAGGATCCTGCTGTGGAGATCATTATAGCGGACAATGACTCCTCGGATGATTCAATGGAATTCCTGGCCACACACTACAAGGACCTGCGTACGATCAGCCTTGAACGGAATCACGGTTTTGCGGGCGGATACAACGAGGCACTCCGCCACGTGGAGGCTGAATATTACCTGCTGCTGAATTCAGATATCGAAGTGACAGCCAACTGGCTTGCACCGCTGGTGAATCATTTGAACCAGCACAGCGACGTTGCGGCATGTTCGCCTGTGTTAATGGATCATCAACACCGGAATATGCTTGAATATGCCGGAGCAGCCGGCGGGTATATTGACAAATACGGGTATACATTTTGCCGGGGAAGAATTTTTCATACGACAGAACAGGCTTCCGGCATACCCGGGCAACCCGTGGAAGTCTTCTGGACCTCGGGGGCATGTATGTTGATCCGTTCGGAAAAATTCCTGGAAGCAGGAGGATTTGACGTATACTTCTTTGCTCACATGGAAGAGGTGGATTTGTGCTGGAGACTGAAGAACAGGGGGTACAGGCTTACCGTGGTGCCCGCCTCGCATGTCTACCACGTGGGCGGGGGAACATTACCCAAGAGCAATCCTTTTAAGACATACCTGAATTTCAGGAACAATCTCTTCCTGCTATATAAGAATCTGCCGGAGCACCAACTCAGGTCTACGATCAGGAGCAGGAAATTGCTGGATGGTATATCGGCGCTTCAGTTCCTCCTGACATTTAAATTAGGTGACCTCAGGGCGATTTACCGGGCGCACAGGGATTTCAGGAAAAAGAAGCCGGACTACAGGGAGTCCAGGAAAAATTCCCTGCCAATGATCAAAAAAACAATACACCCGGAAATATATAACAGGTCACTCGTTTTCGATTATTTCATTGCTGGAAGGAAAAAATTCAGCCAGCTGAGAGACCGGTTTGCGCAGAGAATGGATGAGCGTGTAACAGAACACTAAAAAAAGAAAAATGACAAAAAAGCAAATAGAAGATTGGGTATATTTTGAAAATTTACCTGCAGCGCTGAAGCACAGCGCGCAAACATACGGGGATAAAATGGCGTTATCCATCGCCAATGGTATATCCTACTCGTACAATGAGATCAATGCACTTGTACATGAATTTGCCACAAAGCTCTATGGAGCCGGACTGGAGCGCAACCAGCGGGTTGCAATCATCAGCGAGAACAACCCGCACTGGGTGGTTTCCTATTTTGGCATTCAGAAAGCCGGAGGAATTGTGGCCCCTATCCTCACTGATTTCACAGCGGGTGAAATGACCTCCATTTTGAAGCATGCTGAAGCAGAGATGGTAGTCATCTCGTCCAAACAGATGCACAAATTTCCCGGTGGGTTTCCGGAAAGTGTCAGGTACGTCATCACCGTTGAGGATCTTGTCCTGCATGAAGTTACAAAGGCCGGTGACCTGCAGAAATTGTCGAAGGATGCATTTGAAAAGCTGCAGCCTGCTGCGCAGACCAATACGGTCGTTGATTTTCCGGCATTGAAAAAAGACGACCTGGCAGTGATCATTTATACGTCCGGTACAACAGGAAACTCGAAAGGAGTGATGCTGACCCACGATAATCTTATTTTCGATGCTGTCAATACCGGGAGCATTCACAAGGTCTTGCCCACGGATGTTTTTATTTCCATACTTCCCCTGGCCCATACCTATGAATTTACCATCGGAATGCTGATCCCCCTGATCAACGGTGCCACGGTACATTACACGGACCGGACGCCTACTGCCGCATACCTGGGTCCCCTGTTGAAAAAGTACAAGCCAACCACCATGCTGACCGTGCCGTTGATCATAGAAAAGATCTACAGGAACAAGGTGAAGCCCGGGCTTGAAAAATCACCTGTTACACGGGCATTGCTGAAATTCGGGCCCACACGCAGGGTATTGCATCAAGCTGCAGGCAAAAAACTGAAAGCCTTTTTCGGAGACCGGATCAGGTTCTTCGGTGTTGGAGGTGCAGCACTGGCACCCGATGTTGAAAAGTTCCTGCTGGAAGCAAAATTCCCGTATGCCGTCGGCTACGGACTTACGGAAACGTCTCCCATGCTTTCAGGGTTTGCCCCTGCAGCTGCAGTGTACAGATCTGTAGGCCTGCCCATTGCAGGTATCGAGTTAAAGGTAAACGCTCCTGATCCGATAACCGGTGAAGGCGAGATCGTCGCAAAAGGAAGAAATGTCATGAAGGGATATTTTAAAAATGAAGCCCAGACAAAAGAGGTCTTCACAGAAGATGGTTTCTTCAGAACCGGAGACCTGGGAATTATTGATGAAAAAGGAATCATCTATATCAAGGGCCGTTCAAAGAATATGATCCTGGGGCCCAACGGGGAAAATATCTACCCGGAGGAGATCGAGTCCGTTTTCAATGAGCAGGAGTTTGTAAATGACTCCCTGGTGATGCATGTGAAGGGGAAGCTGGTTGCCCTGATCCACCTGAATTTTGAAACGATCGAGGAGAAATTCCAGCATCTCGTTTCAACGGCCCATGACAAGCAGAAAGATATGCAACACAAAGCGGAAGAACTGCTTGATGAGATGCGTGCAAAAGTGAATATGCAACTGAATAAAAATTCCAGGATCCAAAAAACGGTCTTACAGAAAGAACCCTTTGAAAAGACTCCCACACAGAAGATCAAACGGTTCAGGTACAAGGAATAATATGTCTATCATGGTGTCTGTACATAAAGCCACGTTGACTGTATTGACACACTCTATCATGAAGTTCAGGCATAAAGCATGACCCGGTTAGCAAGTGGTGCAGGCGTGAAGAACTACGTGGCGTGTCAAGCGATTGATTTTCAGGGGATCACCTGATGTATCAGACGGTTGAAAGGATGGTATCCAGGTTCTCGAATTTCATCCGGTAATCTTCAATGGATCTCTGAATCAGGTCGAGGGCCTCTTCCTTATTGTAGAGGTGGGTAATCTCCACGTCGGCAGGACTGCCCGGAAGATCTTTATAGGTAAGGAAATAGTGCTTCAGCCGGTCTACTACGCTTTTGGGAACATCACCAACATCTTCAAATCCCTGGTAGAGTGCATCGTTGTTCAATACTGCGATGATCTTGTCATCCGCCTGGTTGTTATCGATCATTCGAAATCCCCCAATCGGGCGGGCCTTGACGAGGATATCACCGTGGGTGATCTCCTTTTCCGTCAGAATGCAAATATCAACCGGATCCGAATCGCCGATGATCTTTTCATTGCCGGTTTTGTCCCTGCTTAGCTGCGCCACTTTTTCACCACTAAAGGTCTGCGGGATAAACCCATACAAAGCAGGAACCGTGTTGGAATATTTCTGTGGCCGGTCGATTTTCAGGTAACCTGAGATTTTATCCACTTCATACTTCACAGTATCCCTGGGCACCATTTCAATAAAACAGGTAACGATTTCGGGTATATCGTCACCGATATCTACGCCGTGCCATGGGTGTGATTTATAACGCAGCCCCATGAGCCTGCCAATGGGATCCATTAACTTATTTGACATATCTTCTTATATTGTTGCTCATTCAACAATCCAGTAACAAATTAGTTGCATTTTCCAGGGCGTTTTTTCTGCTGCCCTTCAACATGATCAGTGCATTCCCGGGAGGGTCATTCTCCAGGTGTTCCAGGCATTGCTCCAGGGTATTGAAGAAATGGAAGGGGAATTCAGGATTTCCTTCGAATTTACTGAATCTTTCACCGATGAGCATCACGACATTGATGCTGCTTTTAGCGAGGCGTTTCAGAAGTGCTTCGTGTTCCTTATGTTCATCGCGGCCAAGCTCGAACATATCACCAAGTATAGCGATCTTATTGGGATGATTGCGTTGTTCGAATTCATCAAGCGCTCCGCTCATGCTGGAAGGATTTGCATTGTAGGCATCCAGGATAAGCGTATTGGTTTTTCCTTTGATGGTCTGTGACCTGTTATTCTGTGGCACATAACGCTCCAGTGCATCAGGAATGGCTGCCGGCTGCACCTTCATATATATTCCGGCAGCAGCAGCGGCAAGCAGGTTTTTGAAATTGTATGCCCCGAAGAGGCCTGACCTGAGGGGATATTCATTATTTGCATAGGTAAATGTCCCCTGAATGCGATCGCCGGATCCCGTCATGTGTCCGTCCACATCAAAACCTGTCCCCTGTCCGTAGGAGAATACATTCAGTTGCCTTTCGCGGACCATGGAAGCCAGCACGGGATCGGACAAATCAGCGATGGCTGTTCCATCGTTTGATGCCAGGTAATCATACAGTTCTCCTTTTCCTCTTCTGACACCTGCAAGACCGCCAAATCCTTCAAGATGGGCCTTGCCAATATTGGTGATGATGCCCGTATCGGGGGAAGCTATTCCGCAAAGCACCGCGATCTCTCCTGTGTGATTTGCACCCATCTCTATGATCGCGAGCTGCTCGTCCTTGATCTTCAGCAAGGTAAGCGGCACGCCGATATGGTTGTTCAGGTTACCTGCTGTGGCAAGAACACGGTATTTCTTTGAAAGCACTGCAAGAAGCAATTCCTTGGTGGTGGTCTTCCCATTGCTGCCCGTAATTGCCAGTATCTTTCCTCCCCACTGCTTCCGGTGGTATGCAGACAGTTGCTGAAGGGTATCGAGTGCATCATTGACAACGATGACCCGATCGCGACCCACCAGGGAGGAGCGGTCGGCCACTGCCCATCTGCATCCCCTGGCAAGCGCATTTTCGACAAAATTGTTGCCATCGAAATGTTCACCTTTCAGTGCAAAGAAAATCTCATTCCCCTGGATAAAGCGTGTATCGGTGGTTACTCCCGATGATGAAATGAATTTGTTGTATATGGATTCAATCGACATATCGTGTCAATAAAATTCGTCAGGTAAACCTACATAAAATAGACGGATCTTCCACAACAAACAGTACATCTCAGGCTTTTTTCAGGCTATAGCTACCCATACAAGATCAAAAAAGCTTTACCAAAGGCTGTGATCGGGATGCGCTGCAATACACACAAGCAAAGGACCGTCTCAAAGCAATGATGAGACGGTCCTTTTAAATTAGCCGCTTGACTAACCTGGTTTTTTACGATGCCATTTTTTATTGCTTAAGAATGCGCCGGGTTACTGTGTTGGCATCATGATCCCGAAACTTCAAAATATAGACACCAGCGGGCATTCCTGCAAGGCTGATTGTTGATTCCTTTACCGGGTTCCCGATTTCTCTTACTGAATTACCGGTAATATCAATAATGCTGATCGCTGCAATATCCCTGGAACTGCTGATGTTCAGTATCTCTCCTGCAGGATTAGGATATATGGTCAGTCCCTTTGCTAACAGGTCTGCCGATCCAATACCTGTCTCATCCTGGTTGGTAACCGTAACAGCAAGAGAACCGGTAATACCTGAGCCGTCGTTGGCTGTAGCGGTAACGGTAACAACACCATTGGAAACTGCTGTGAGCAAACCATTGGCATCTATCGTCGCAACTGCCTCATCATCAACACTCCAGGTAACTGAAGGATCTGTGGCTTCTGCCGGAAGAACATCTGCAGTCATTTGCAGGGTACCTCCCATGGTACTTATTGTGGTGGCTTCATCAGCTCCGGTAACTGTGATCTCTTCAACATCAACAATCACCAGAACGGAAATAACTGTCGTTCCGTCAATGATTTCAACTTTGGGCGTTGCATCACCTCCATTTGCCGTAATGCGGCCCTGGGCGATATAATTCTCAACTTTTGAAACATGGTCGCCGTCAATGTTGATTATCCCGCCATTTGTAACATCCAGGTACGATCCGTCAGGAATCGATTGGTCGGGATGAATATTTGCCAGGTTCAATACGCCATCATCGATCACTGATGTGACGCCCGATCCGTTCCATCCGGCTTCAAATGCAATACCATACATGCCGGCAACATTTACCGTTCCGTAAATATCTACTGTGGCATGTCCGTTGACTCCGGCCCAAAAATGTTGTCCGAGCGACACTATTCCTCCTTTTTCAACGATTATCGTAGCATCAGTAGAATGTGCAACAGCTGACCAGGTGGCTCCTGTTGTCAGGCTCCCTCCATCAACAATGCGCAATACATCATCGCCTGCTCCATTGTCTCCCAATACAAACTGGTTGATCGCAGCCGGTGCATCCAGAACACAGTCAGCGGCATCTTCTACATTCAGGACTATCTTTGAAGTTGCAAGTGGCAGACCATTCGTCCAGTTTTCAGCTTCGGTCCACAATCCAGTGCTTTCAGCATTGGCCGCAGGATTCCAGACTGTTGTTCCCGGTATATCGACCGTAACGAGAAGTGTGCCTGTAACCCCGGATCCATCGTTGGCTGTGGCAGTCACGGTAACGTCACCGTTGGCTACCGCCGTAAGCAGTCCATTGGCATCTATTGTTGCAACTGTTGCATCATCCACACTCCATGTCACGGAAGGATCAGCAGCATCCAGTGGCAAAACAGATGCATTCATCTGTAATGTTCCACCTCCTTTGGTAATGGTTGATGCTCCGTCTGCTCCTTCAACTGTGATCTCTGCAACCTTAATCTGTGCTGATATAACTGTCTTGCCATCAATCAATTCAACAATGGGTGTTCCAGCACCACCATCTGCTGTGATGCGCCCGAGGGAAATATAATTCTCAACCGTAGCAACATGGTCGAGGTCGATATTGATTACTCCGCCATTGGTAACATCCAGGTAGGATCCGTCGGGGATCGACTGGGTGGGATGAATATTTGCCAGGTTCAATACCCCATCATCGATCACTGATGTGACGCCTGAACCGTTCCAGCCGGCTTCGAATGCGATACCATACATAGCGGCAACATTTACCGTTCCGTAGATATCTACGGTGGCATGTCCATTGACTCCGGCCCAAAAATGTTCACCGAGCGACAATATTCCTCCTTTTTCAACGATTATCGTAGCATCAGTAGAATATGCAACAGCTGACCAGGTGGCTCCTGTTGTAAGGGTTCCTCCTTCAACAATGCGCAATACATCATCGCCTGCTCCATTATCCCCCAATACAAACTGGTTGATCGCAGCCGGTGCATCCAATACGCAATCCACTGCATCAGCTACATTCAGGACTATCTTTGAAGTTGTGAGTGGCAATCCATTTGTCCAGTTCTCAGCTTCGGTCCACAATCCAGTGCTTTCAGCATTGGCCGCAGGATTCCAGACTGTTGTTCCCGGTATATCGACCGTAACGAGAAGTGTGCCTGTAACCCCGGATCCATCGTTGGCTGTGGCAGTAACGGTAACGTCACCGTTGGCTACCGCCGTGAGCAGACCATTGGCATCAATGGTCGCAATAGTCTCATCATCAACACTCCATGTAATGGAAGGATCTTTGGAATTTACCGGCAGTACAGATGCAGTCATCTGTAATGTACCTCCACCTTTGGTGATGGTCGTAGCTCCGCCTTCTCCTTCAACTGTGATCTCTTCAACTGCAATGTCTTCAACTGAAATCACTGTTTTGCCATCAATTAATCCGACAATGGGTGTTGCAACACCACCATTTGCGGTAATACGGCCAAGGGAGATATAATTTTCAATCTTCGCCACATGGTCGCCGTCAATGTTAATTACCCCGTTTTTGGTAACATCCAGGAACGATCCATCGGGAATCGACTGGTCGGGATGAATATTTGCCAGGTTCAATACGCCATCATCGATCACTGATGTAACACCGGAACCGTTCCATCCGGCTTCAAATGCAATACCATACATACCGGCAACATTCACCGTTCCGTAGATATCTACTGTGGCATGCCCGTTGACTCCGGCCCAAAAGTGTTGTCCGAGCGACAATGTTCCCCCTTTTTCAACGATGATTGATGCATCGGTAGACCATGCAACGGCAGACCAGGTGGCTCCTGTGGTAAGTGTTCCTCCTTCAACAATGCGCAACACATCGTCACCGCCTCCATTGTCGCCCAATACAAATTGGTTAATTGAAGCTTCTGCATCTAATACGCAGTCAGCGGCACCGGTGACATTCAATACAACTTTACCAGCTGGTACTGGCAAACCATTTGTCCAGTTTGCTGTCTCGGTCCATAATCCAGTGCTTTCAGGGTTGGCCGCAGGATTCCAGACAGTGGTCTGGGAAAAAGCCGTTACGCTCATAAAGGCCAGGCACAGAATGAAAATTAATTTCCTCATAATTTAATTGTTTAGTTGGTGATTTAGTTTATAAATAAAAATAAACTTAACCTGGGAAAGTGAATCGATCATTAAAAATAGATTAATATATGATTAATGAGCGCTCTTTTATTCGTATATATCTTATTTAAAGTCCTATTATTTAATTAGTTATAAACTTCGTATTTAGTCAAGGTGCGTTATTCGTCCTCCTTCGTCGGCCTCATGAGCTCCACTTCGTTCCGGTTGTTGCCTTGCAGAATATTTAATTTTAATAGGTGCTCGGCGAATCCTCATCATCATGCCTTTAAGCTTCGTTCTAGATATACATCTTTTTTGTCATTGCTCCGCTGAAAAATCTATTCGCAATGATGAGGGTTTCACGCGGATACAGGAAATCACTTAAGCTGACCGGGTCCCGTTCAGGGTCTGGCACAAATGACAGAAGAGGCTGTCGCAAGTGTCGATTTAACTCCTGGTGCGATAAATATCCTGGACAGCTCCGAATAGGCTGGTATACAAATAGCAAAAGGCTGCCCCGGTATGAGACAGCCTTTTCCAAAAATACTTTTTACAAAAATCTAAAATCCTGTCGGCGTACCCACACGTGTCATGGCACATCTGAATCCCAGGTCGTCGCGTGCTTCGGTCTGCTTCAGGAACCTTCGCTCACCGGGGCTCAGCCAATACGCCCTGTCTTTCCAGGAACCGCCTTTATACACCCTTACATCGTCAGCAATGAGCGATACCTGTTCGTCCTGATCATTTACATACATGTCGGAAGTACCATCATATCCAACGGTATCCATCTCGCCGAAACGTTGTACGGACCTTGCATCACCGTCCCTGTAATTCCTGTAATCAGCCTTCCTGTAATTGAACCTTCCTTCTGCATCCCTTTCTGAGATAGGAACGCGCTGGATACGCCCCAGGCTGTCTATTACTGGATTGTTGTTTGGGTCAGTAACTTTTTTCTGAAATACATTTCCACGAAAAGGTCTGAATCCGCTAACATCCTGGTAGGACATGGGACGGTAGACATCCAATACCCATTCACTTACATTTCCTGCCATACAATAGAGCCCATAGTCATTTGGCCAGTAAGCTCTCACCGGGGCAGTGATACTGGCATTGTCATTCAGGCTACCGGCAACTCCCATTAAGTCTCCTTTGCCCCTGACAAAATTTGCACGCATCTCGCCCATATGCCTGGGGTCATCATTTCTCAGAATATGACCATTCCAGGGATAGGTTCTGCGCTCCCATACCAGCTCATCAACTGAATTTCCGATCAGGCCAAGGGCTGCAAATTCCCACTCAGCTTCTGTCGGAAGGCGGTATTTTGGTAACAGGTAGCCATCTTCTATTTTTACCCCCCTGGTATCCTGCCTTGGATGCAGGCTGGGAATCTGATTTCCATCGTCGGGCACATATATGCCATACAGATAAGCTTCTGTATTGAAGTTTCTTTCGTCTACCTGGTCGGTTTTGATCCCGTCGAAGATCCCTTTGTCCACCAGGATCTGCTCATTGACCCTGTCAGTCCGCCAGAGTGAATAATCATTGGCCTGCAGCCAATTCACGCCCACAACAGGATATTCATTAAAAGAAGGGTGCCGGAAATAGTATTCCACGTAAGGCTCATTGAATGCCATGGGATCCCGCCAAACGAGTGTATCGGGAAGCGCATTGCTCCACACCTGCCTGTTATTTACACCAAATACCCTGTCAAGCCAATAAAGATATTCGCGGTAGTTTACATTCGTGATCTCGGTCTGGTCCATGTAAAATGAAGCAACCGTGACCCTTCGGGGTACATTGTTCCATTCATAGAGTACATCATCCTGGACTTTTCCCATGGTAAAAGTCCCTCCCTCGATAAACACCAGGCCGGGCCCGGTTTCCTGCTCAATTGTCCTTGCCACTTCGAAGCCGCCATTCTCTTCCGTATTATATGACCATCCTGTTGCTGAAGATACGCTACCGGGGTCGGTTATATCCTCGCTACAACCTGATAAAACAAAAACAGCGATCACTGCGGGTATCAGTCTCAGTGCGATTTTCATGATTTGATAAATTTTCTTGATAACTATTGCTAATATAAAAAACTTCTCACAAAACTAACTAAATTTTAGGATAATTTATTGTGCTGCCATCTTTTCTTATAACATGATTTTCAAGCATGATCACCAGCGAAAATTCGTGTGCTCCCATGTTAGGTAACCTGATCGTAGGACTCGAAAGTTTAACATCATAGCTATAACGAAACCTGAGGTTTCCGGCACCGTATCCGGCAGTAAACACGAGGTTACCGTAATTAAAGCCGATATCATGTCGTGTCCATAACCCAATCAGAAAGTCCCTGTATATGAGGTCCATTCCATAATTTACCTGGTGGATATTCTGCTGCTGAATGAACACCAGGTTGGGCGATAGCTTCATGATCTCGAAGCCACGGCTCTTATCGATCACGGGAATCATTAATCCCACGTGGGCTGTGTATTTCCGGTAAATCGTGCCCGTAGGATCATCGCTGTCGGTAACCACCGGTCTGAGCAAATGATGTATTGCTGCCCCCCCGTAAAAATTCCCCCTGAATGCTGCTATACCTGCAGCAAAATCAGGATATATCTCATTGTAACCGATGATATCCTCCGGAGCTGCCCCTGAAGATCCGCCTGTAACCGGGTTGATCATATCACCGAACGGAGCGTCGACGGATCAAAAGACCGCTGTCCCACGCCAGCCTGGAGGGCGCCAGAAAAGGACCACCGGCGTGAAGCCCTGAACCTGTATGCGTATGCTACGTCTAAGTTGTAGGCGTTGAACGCTCCGTTACCTTGCCTGTCGTTGAGTATTCTCACCCCAATTCCCCCATGAAGTTTCTCAACATGCTGGTCGTACGAAGCCTGGTAAGTAATGTACGATGCCCCGGAATTGGGCCACTGGTTCCGGTAACCAATGTACACCTTGCCGGGACCTTCAGCACCTGAAAAGGCAGGATTCAATTGCATTCCGCTTGCATAGAAATGAGAAAAAACGGGATCCTGTGCGCACAACCCTGTGATTGAGAATTGTACCACCACTACAAACAATATCCCCTGCCTTTTTGTCATCTGTATGTAAAGTTCGTAAATAGTTGCTACCGGTTTAAAATATTTTTTAACAATAAGAATTTGTAAGTTCCGTTATATAGTAACGTCTAATTTGCATACAGATTATATATTTTTTGTATTTCACTGTATCATTGATCATGAGAAAACTGCTCATCATTGCCCTGTCCTTATTCCCCGTGCTGCTCTATGGGCAGGATCGAACCATTGACCTGGACTGGAAGCATACTGATTCGATGGTCTATTTTTCTCATGCATCCTACCACAACACCACCGGTCAGGTGCCGGTTTATACCAGGGTAATCCCCTGGAATGATCCCCACAACCTCCCGGTTGTACGTGCAAACACCCAACGCACGGTTCCTCTCGACCAAAAATATAAAGAACAGGTCAGGGATGAATACCTGGAAACATCTCCCGGGCTTTCTTACCAGCTGGTATACGAAAAAAAACAACCAAGGTTGCAGATCAGCTATGTTCCTTTCTTCCGCGATCCGGAATCAGGTCGCACAATGCAGGTGGAATCCTTCTCATTTGAGATATCTGGTGAAGCTCCGATCGCTGCACTAAAAGCTGCTTCGACCGGGAAATTTGAAACCTCCTCGATGCTGGCTTCAGGGGATTGGTACAAGGTTGAGGTGAAAACTTCGGGAATGCATAAAATGACCTACGAGCAGATCCAGGAAGCAGGGGTGGACAATCCTGCACTGGTGAAGGTATTCGGTGCCGGCGCCATTCTCTTGCCGGAAGATTTCAGCAAGGGGGCCTATGATGACCTGGAAGAGATCCCGGTGTATATGAACAAAGGCAGCGACCAGCTTTTCGGGCCGGGAGATTACATCCTTTTTTATGCGCGAGGTCCGTTGTCGTGGAACTATAACGGTGATGACGGGTTTTTCCGGCATGAGCTCCATCATTATTCCACAAGCGGTTACTATTTTCTCACCGATGACCAGGGCAGCGCAGCATCGCCTCCTGAGGTGGGACTCAGTAGTGCAGCCCCGGACAATGTAGTTACACAATATGATGTCCTCGCGTACCATGAAGAAGAGCTTACCAACCTGCTTAATTCGGGCAGGGAATGGTATGGCGATAATTACAATATCAACCTGAATGGAGCGTATCCATTCACCCTCCCGGGAATGGTTGCCAGCGAACCCGTAAAGATCAGGGTCGCTGCAGCAGGACGATCTAACGAGACCTCTGTCATCAGCGTCAGGGCAAACAACAGGGAGCTGGGTACACTTGAATTTAACCCGGTGAATCTCAGCAGTTATACGTCTACCTTTGCTGTAAACGAAACCGGGACGTTCGATTTCAATGCTTCCGATGCGTTCTTTACGGTGCAGGTTGAAT
>CAZPTO010000064.1:0-12580 GCA_964589155.1 uncultured Bacteroidaceae bacterium
GGCAAACAGTGCCTGGGTGGAAGCACCCATTCCAAAAGTAAGCATTGTAACAGTAATCTCAACCAGCTTCTGATGCTCTGAAGTTCCTGCATGCACAAAAGTCAGCCCAAGAAAACGGGCACCATTTTCCATGTTGTCAGGAGTGAAGATCAGTTTGTCCAGCAGGTAGAACCAGCCTGCGATATCAAGCAATGCAAAACCTACTACAACCAGTCCCATCACTGCACCACTTCTGAATGCAACCTTAAGGCCCTTGTTCAACGACTCGGAAGCTCCATGCGCTGTCCGGGCTGATGCAAAGGTGGCTGTTTTCATTCCAAGAAACCCGCACAGACCGGAAAAGAAACCGCCCGTCAGAAAGGCCATCGGAACAAAAGGATTCTGAACACCCAGGTAAGCCATCACTCCAAGGAGGATCACCATGACCAGAAATACCAGTGCCACTACCCTGTACTGACTCCTGATATAGGCCATTGCACCTTCCCTGACATACTTAGCGATTTCAATCATGCGAGGCGTTCCTTCAGAACTCTTCATCATCGTCCTGAAGAAAAAATACGCAAATACAAGTGCCGTCAATGCTGCTAAAGGCACAATCCAGAACAATCCATAAATGTCATTCATAATTTAAAGGTTAAGTTAGAAAAATATCAATTCCTTGTCCATCAACAAAATACATTAAGAGGCTAATAAACAACGAATTGCCTTTTTTCAAAGGTGCAAAGTTAGCCAAATACTTTTTAGAATCTAAATAAATTATTGCTTGTATCTGAGTGATAGCAGCCTTGAGCAGCGCAATGAACTGTTTCTAAGCCAACAAAAATATTGCTGACCAAATATGGCGTGACTTTGTCCTGAAACAAACCTGCAGAAGCGGGATCAGCAAAAGGCTAACCTGGTAATTGTTACCTTTGCAAAGTAATGATCATTTTTTCGCACATACCCAAAACTGCAGGCACCTCCCTGAAATATATCCTCCGCAATAATTATGGGTGGAGACATATTGATGCACTTAAAACACAGCGGTCACCCTATACTGAAAATGACCTGCAATTTGCAAAGAAGATTTTCCGCGATCCACAGGCGATTACAGGTCATAACATTGTAGATCCGCTTTCGCAATTTGCAGGACCGAAGGATCAATTGATCACGATCCTACGTGAACCTGTTTCGAGATGCGCGTCCCATTACCAGTATAATGTAATGAGGAAGAACCTCTCCTCAACTTTCGAACAATGGATCAGGACCAGGGAAAACCAGGACCTATCGGTGAAAATCATTGCTGGCTCAGACGATGTGGGAAAAGCAAAGCAGCTGCTCAGGGAAGTGTATACCTTTACAGGAATCACCGAACACTTCAATGATTCGGTAAAGCTGCTGAAAGTGTTGCTGCATCGACCACTCCACCTGAATTACAGGAGGTTGATCACTGCCAGGAACAATGAAATCAAGCACCGGTTACTGGGCGATGATACTTCCTTGAAATTACTCAAAAAATACAATGCCAGCGATACAGAGTTGTATGATTATGTGTTGAACGAGATCTTTCTTCCCGCCCTGGAAAACCACCGTGATGAACTGAAGCAGATCCCCACTCCGGAACAAAAAACCATCCGGCGCAATGCATTTCCCGTAAGAAACAGTGTCAGGTTCAATAAGTATATCTACCGGCAATTAATTAAATTACTCAACCGCTAGTGTCCGGTTAATTTTTTGCAAATTTACTGTAGCCCTTTATCAATCGGGGGTTCAAGGTATGTAAGGATTTTTTGATTTGACACATTTCAAATTGAACCCAACCGTCCACTCGTGTTATTGAATTAGCAGCAAAGCTACCTGCTTACATGAACACTAAATATTTGTGTCATATCATATACACCAGGATGTATGAGTCCCATAAAGTATGGGCCATATGAAGTAAGGGTCATATACTCACCCAGCAAACATTTTGTATTCTCACTCCTTTTCTGCATTTTTGTGTGACGTTTAATTAATCTAAATAAGCTTTAGCATGGCATGTTGCAGTGGAGGATGCAGTTGCGGGAAGAGTAGCCAGTCCCCTGCCCGGGAACAAATATTCCTGGCGCAGCTGGACACCTCGAAAGGAATGCTCGCTACGCACGACTGGATGAAAGAGTTGTCCAACCTGAAAGTAGAAGAGGAGATTATTGAAGTCAGGTTCAAGAGCAACAGGAAGGAGTTTTACCGAAACGGCAGGATGCTGAGGCTGCAAAAAGACGATCGCATTGTTGTAGACGTGGAAGGCGGGCATGATGTGGGAACAGTTTCCCTCACGGGTGATTTGGCCAGGAGGCAGTTTGAAAAAAATGCATCGGAAAAACAGCGGGCCTCGATCCACCAGGTCTACCGGATCGCGAATGAAACCGACACTGAAAAATGGCTTGATGCCAGGAAGAACGACCGTTCAGCCATGCTGAAATGCCGGGAGCTGGCAGGTTCACTGGGATTACAGATGCATATCAGTGACGTTGAATTCAGGGGAGACGGCAAAAAGATCACGATCTATTACACAGCCGAAGGTCGTGTTGACTTCAGGCAACTGTTGAAGCTGCTGATGAAAGAGTTTAAAATGAAAATTGAGCTCCGTCAGATCGGCGCCAGGCAAAATGCTGCACGAACCGGGGGAATCGGATCCTGCGGACGGGAGCTCTGCTGCTCCACATGGAAGACGGAAATGAATTCGGTAAAGACAGATGCTGCGAAGACGCAGGATCTATCACTGAGTGCTTCACGCCTGGCAGGACAATGTGGAAAATTAAAATGTTGCCTGAATTATGAGCTTGAAACGTATCTTGAAGCATGGGAATCTTTCCCTGCTGAACTGATCAACCTGGAGACAGACCGCGGAATCATGAAACCGCTTAATGCAGATGTGCTCAAAGGGGTGGTTCAATATGGTCTTGAAGGTGCAAAGACAAACATACGGTACACGATCTCCATTGACCATGTGAAACAATACATCACCCTGAATAAAAAAGGGAAGGTTGTGAAGACCGGCAGTCTTCAGGCAAATTAACAACTGCCAACGCAATCATGCCGGGCCTGAAGATCAGCTGCGCATGCATATTCTACCTGGGATTCTGACTGGCCGGACCATATCTCCAACGCATCCGGGCTGTCGCTGGTATATGAAGACAGGCACAACCGGTCAATTCCTGGAATGTTACCCGTTGACATGTTTCTCTGCATGATACGAAGAACGCACCAGTGGTGAGCTTTCCACATGAGTAAATCCCATTTTCAGCCCCTGCTCCCTGTAGAAATCAAACACTTCCGGCCGGACATATTCCACTACTTTGGCCAGGTTGCTGTCGGGCTGCAGGTACTGTCCGATGGTCACCACCCGGCACCCAGCTGCACGCAGGTCACGGAGTGTTTGCAGCACCTCTTCCTTCTCCTCGCCCAGTCCGAGCATGATGCCCGATTTTGGAACAAGCCCGGAATCTGCCACCTGCCGGATTACCTCCAGGCTGGTCCTGTAATAGGAATTGCTGCGAATCTTCGGTGTCAGCCGTTCCACGGTCTCCACGTTGTGTGAGATCACTTCCGGCTTTGCATCAATTACCAGTTGCACATCCGCTTCCACCCCGTTGAAGTCGGGGATCAGCACCTCGAGCGTTGTATCCGGGTTCCGCAGCTTGATCATCTTGATCGTGGCCGCCCAGAACCGGGCACCGCCATCTTTCAGGTCATCGCGGTTCACCGATGTGATCACGGCATGGTTTAATCCAAGTGTCTTAATGGTATCTGCCAGCCTGCCCGGCTCTTCCCAGTCGAGTGGATCCGGAACCAGGTTTTCCACGTAACAGAACCGGCAGTTCCGCGTGCATTTTGATCCCATGATCATGAAACTCGCTGTTCCTGCGTTCCAGCATTCGCCCTTGTTCGGACAGTTTCCGCTGGTGCAGATGGTATTCAGATCATGTTCCCTGATCAGGTTCCTGACTTTCGAATAATTCTCTCCCTTCGGCATGGGCACTTTCATCCAGCGCGGCAGCCTGAATACGGTATCGTTCGCCTCCATAATACTCCTTTTTTAAATCAACATACCCTGCATCACCGGGTCGGCGGAGGGTGTGGTCCCGGTCAGCCGGACCTGTTCAAACCTGTTGGTGGTGGGATCGTCAACAGCAAACGTAACGGGCAGGTAGTGTTCACCATACCCCCTGGCCATTCCACCGGCCACTTTTTCTATCAGTACGCGCTGCGCTTTTCCTTGCATGGAGTGCATATATTTTAGCCGGTTCTCTTCTGAAAGTTTCCGGATAATCTCGCTTCTTTCGGCCATCACCTTTCCCGAAACCTGCTCCTTCATCCGGTCGGCCCGTGTCCCGGTCCTCCGCGAGAACCGGAAAGTATGTACATGGGAGAATTTCACCTGCCTGATGAAATCGACTGTCTTCTGAAAATCGTCGTCGGTCTCCCCCGGAAAGCCCACAATGACATCCGTTGTAAAATTGAAATCAGGGATCGCTTTCCTGAAGCGCTCCACGGTTTCCATGAAATAGTTGGCGGAGTACATCCTGCGCATTTTCAGCAGGATCGCCTCGGAACCGCTCTGCAGGCAAAGATGAAGGTGTGGTGCCAGTTTCGGGTGTTCGAACAGCTTGTGGAAATCATCACTGAATCCATCCGGCTCCAGGGAGGAGATCCGTACCCGGAAATCGCCCGGAAGCTCCAGTACTTTTTCAATCACATTTTCAAATGTGTGGCTTTCGTAGTCATACCGGCCAATATTGACCCCGGTAATGACCACTTCCTTGAAGCCGTTATCGACGACCCTTCTTACGTTATCCAGCACATCCTTTACCGGGCGACTGACAGCCCTTCCGCGGACCGACGGGATAATACAAAATGTACAGAAATTATCACACCCGTCCTGGATCTTCACCGAGGTACGGGTATGCAGACTTTTTTGAACCGTGTCGAACCCGAACCGGTCCCCCATCATCTTATCGGGATGAATGATCTCCCCCGAAAAATGGCCATTGACCAGCTCCACGATCTGGCTCTTGCGATCGTTGTCCACGACATATGTGATCTGCTCCTGCCCTTCCAATTTCTCCTTGTAGTTATCTGCCATGCAGCCGGTCACCACCACCAGCCCGTCGCGGTTCTTTGCCGCAGCATGGTTGATGGTGTGCCTCGATTTCTGGTCGCTCTGGTTGGTAACGGTACAGGTATTTATGATCGTGACGTCCGCTTGTTCATCTCCTTCCACCACGTGGTAACCGGCATTATGAAAACTGGTCACCAGCGCGTCGGTCTCAAACTGGTTGAGCCGGCACCCCAATGTCTTAAACGCAACTGTTCTTAGGACTTTCATACCTCTTCTCCAACGTCATCTCAACAAGTTCCGGTTCCACAAATGTATTTCAGAAAAAAAAATCTGTACCATTCCTCTTCCTGGTAACCTGTAGCCTTCCTTATTCTAAAAATATACTTCCGTAAACAGCTGATCGTGCCTGTAGCCTTGTGCACGGAGGATATCCATGGCGTCGTAGATCATGCTGCTGTTGCCACAAAGATACACTTTATCTGCTTTTTTTTCCTGTCCGGTTAACAGGTAATCAGTGATCCGGCCATTGAAATCTCCTTTGATTCCCCTGGATGTACAGGCAAAATAACGATCCTCCTTATAATGTTCCCGGTCATACGCCTCATTGATATTTCGTATTCCATGGATCAACCGGTAATCTGCTTCCGGATAGGACATGATAAAGCTGTGAAAAGGGGCAATCCCTGTACCTGAGGCAATAAAGAGAAGTGTTTCACCCTGTTTTGGCTTGGCATCGGTAAGAAAAAAACCATAGGGTCCCTTCACACTCAGCGCATCGCCTGGTTGCACATTCCTGAGCTGCTGGCTCACCAATCCGTCATCCACTTTTTTTATCAGCACCTCGAGAGAGGGGTTGTCAGGACTGCTGTAAATAGAGTATTCCCTGTGCTGCCCCGAACCCTTTGTCCCGAGATTCAGGTGCTGCCCGGGTTTGAACTCCATTCCTCCCCTGGAAAACTGTAACACGTAGGTTGAATCGTTCACATGGCGTACCTTTTCCACTGTATATTTATCCACATCTGTAATGGTATGCATTCTTTTATTCGTTTCAGAATGTATAACAATTCAGACGAAAATTGTTCACGAAAAAGAGATTTTTGACCGCGATGGAATAGGATGATAACCGCAAAGGGCGGGAAGGATCGCGAAGTATTGCGTGGTTATAAACGCTATTGCAAAGGAGCGCGAAGCTTATGCATTCGGGTCATCCGGCAGTCAGACAATCAGAATGGTCCATGGGCTTCGGTATACCGGGTCGAGATGGCTGTCTGCCTCTTTATCGTTGATGTAGCTGCTGGTAATCATCCTGCCCATCCTTCCCGGTCGAGGTTCCGGTAGTTTACGGCCTCAGCAATGTGGGCTGGTCCGATGTGGGTTTCTGCTTCGAGGTCGGCAATAGTACGGGAGACCTTCAGGATCCGGTCATAGGCCCGGGCGGATAATCCCAGTTTCTCCATGGCATTTTTAAGAATGGCCTGGCTGTCGGGTCCCAGCGGACAATACTTCCGCAGCATGGAAGTGTTCATCTGGGAATTGGCATACACTCCTTTGATCCCGGCAAATCGTTTTTCCTGGACCCGTGCGCCTGCGATCACCTGTTTCCTGATTGCCTCGCTCGATTCAGCTGAACGGAGTTCTGACAACTGCTTAAAAGGTACAGGTACCACCTCGATATGTATGTCGATCCGGTCCAGCAGCGGACCGGAAACTTTGTTCAGGTAGTTCCCCACCATCCCGGGGCTGCAGGTACAGTTTTTTTCGGGGTGGTTAAAAAAACCACAGGGACAGGGATTCATAGATGCCACCAGGACAAAATTGGCCGGGTAATTGACCGTGAACCTGGCACGGCTCACTGTGATAAACCGGTCTTCCAGGGGCTGCCTTAACACCTCCAGCACATTGCGCTTGAATTCCGGCAGTTCATCCATAAATAACACACCATTGTGTGAGAGGGAAATCTCCCCGGGCTGCGGCGAATTTCCGCCCCCCACCAGGGCGACATCCGAAATTGTATGATGGGGACTCCGGAAAGGCCGGAGTGTGACCAGGCCGGTCTCCCTTCCCATCTTTCCTGCTACACTATGGATCTTCGTGGTTTCAAGCGCTTCTTCGAGGGTCATGGGCGGAATGATCGACGGCATGCGTTTCGCCAGCATCGTCTTACCCGATCCCGGCGGTCCCACCATGATCACATTGTGTTGTCCGCATGCCGCGATCATCAGGGCCCTTTTCACCGCCTCCTGCCCCTTTACATCTGAAAAGTCCAGGTCGTACCGCTCCAGGTTGTTCAGGAACTCCTCCCTGATATTGACCTTCGTGGGCAGGATCTCTGCCGTTCCCTCCAGGAATCCCACCGCCTCTTTCAGGTTATTTACGCCGATCACCTCCAGTCCTTCCACCACCGCAGCCTCCCGGGCGTTTCCACGGGGAAGGATGATCCCCCGGAACCCCTCCTCCTGGGCACGCAGCGCCATGGGAAGCACCCCGCGGACATTCTGGACAGTACCATCAAGTGACAGCTCACCCACTACCAGGTATTCTGAAAGCAGGTCGGCACGCAGTTGCTTCGAAGCAGCCAGGATCCCAAGTGCGAGTGGGAGGTCATACGAAGCCCCCTCCTTGCGGATATCCGCCGGGGCCATGTTCACCACCACGCGGGTGCGTGGCCATTCAAAATCATTGGTGACCATCGCCGACTCAATCCTTTTCTGGCTCTCCTTCACCGCATTGTCGGCCAGTCCGACGATAAAAAACCGGATCCCGTAGGTGATATTCACCTCGATGGTGATGATCGTCGCGCTGATCCCGTGTACCGCGCTGCCATAAGCTTTGATGAGCATGATATTGCAATAGTTGATATGTTGAAATCATGAAATTGTTATGTTGAATTTGCGTCCTGCCTGGTTTTAACAGGACCGAAGCCATCATCCTTCAAAAGAAATTCGGTGAAAACTGATACCTGGTCACCTCCCGGAGAATTGCTACATTGGGTTTGCTGATTTTCTCAGCACACCCTGCTTATGACCGGCCTCCTGGGATTAATGTGATGGGAAAAGGAAATATCGGTTAAAAAAAGTAAAAAATGGAAATTGAACCTCGCCATTGAATACTTCAATTGGCTTAGAGGCCTTTAATTCACAACTCTCCAGGCACATTTTATGAATCAGCATCTCATTACTGCCGAATTGGGTATTTTCAATTAAAATGATCACTCATGGATTTCTTTATCCACAAGCTGAGAATGCCGGGAGATCAATTCCTGGATCTATTCCCCAAAAAGAACATCAGGCAGGGTCAACTCCTTCTTTACACCATTCTTGCTTCCAAAGATTCCATACCCTCCAACAATGTTATTGAACACTTTTGCTCTGACTGTAAATGGAGTTTCATCTGTGGTCCAATACTGCGCAAAAGTCAGTAGATATTGATAATAGTTATAATCTATAGAGTGAATAAGTAAATCAACTGTACGAATTGAATCAATAAAAGCAAGTCCATGTTCTGTTATTTCCATCAGGAATTCCTTTGTTTCACCTTGAAATGTCTGGTCTGAAATTAAAAATGCTTTGCCTGTATAGTCTGGTGCCAGCTCATAGAAATCGTCCGTAAAAGTAAACCCGGTAGCATTATTTACATGTCCCACTCTATTGTGTAAAAAAGCATCGATGGATGCATCGTCAGATTGCATTTCGACAGGGTTGTATTGATGGCTCCAGACCCAACTATAGGTGCTGTCTGCAAGTTGAATCCAATCAGATTGCTCTATGTATCCCATCAATGACACAATATAATATTGAGGTTTGTTTGGATCGTCTACAATCGAAAAATAAATTGAGTCATTTTCTATCATTACATCATTAACGGCTGGCTTTGGGGGGATTACTGTTGCAGATGTTAATTCAGAAGCGTCCTCAAGTACAACACGAATAGTATATTCTGTACCACTATGTAGACCGAAACCGGAATTACTGTACCAACCACTTGAGTCATATTCACACAGTGTTTCCTTTTCACTGCCTGCTGATTTAATTTTTACAATTGCATTGCTGACAAATTCAAATTCTATAACACCAGCTGGGGGAAGACTTTTTGATATATTTATCCTGATTGCACTGTCTGGTTCCAGCACAGCATTCAGCACAAAATTTTCAGTGTAGAATTCATCGGGAATTTCAATCTTTTCAATGCATGAGACGAATGTCATACATGTCCCCAGACAGATAACCAAAAGCTGCGTATTTATCCCTTTATTTTTCTTAAAACCTGAATTCATATCTTATATATGGCATAATCGGTGCAAAAGTAAATTTGGCCAGGTACACTTCATCGTCATCATTCTCAAGCATAGCTGTAAAAAAAGTGTTCTTTCTGTTATAGATATTATAGACGCCAAACCTCCAGGTGATGTCTTTGTTTTCTTTCTTTTTTTCAATGGAATACCCGATATCCAGACGATGATAGGGTTCCATCTTAAAATTATTTCTTTCCGAGAATGATTCAACAGTTGAAAGTCCCGGAACAAATAAATTCATTTGATAGTTTCTGTATACTAAAGCCGGGTGGGACAGATACCTGGCATTTGAGATCGTTATGTTTTCTCCACTGTAGTAAATCCATGAAACAGACAAACTCTTATTCTTTGAAAAATTGTATGCTCCCGATAGGGATATATTATGTCTTCTGTCGTATTTGTATGGAAAGGATGGATCAATGTCAGCAAAATGCCTCTGATTTTTTGAAAGTGTATAGGAAAGCCATCCTGTAACCTTCCCCAGATTCTTCTCCGCCAAAAACTCAATTCCATAGGCTTCGCCATTTCCAACAGCAATTAATTCATCCCAATTTTCCCGACCAAGCATAAATGAGGCCCCTTCCCTGAATTCCACCAATCCGGACATTTCTTTATAGAAAACCTCGGTGGTAAGATTGGCCCATTTCATATTATGATGATATCCCAATACAAATTGATGTGACCGTTGTGGCGGAATATGCTTTGTTGCTGGTATCCACAGATCAGTAGGAAGTCCCACATTTGTACTGGTTAACAATCCAATATATTGTGTGGCTTTCGTATACGATCCCTTTAAGGCCCCCCGGTCACCAATTTTAAGCAACATGCTTACCCTGGGCTCAAATGAATAATAGGAGGTGTCATCCACATTAAAAGAAGACAGATGCGCACCGATGTTAACGTTTACTCTTTCGGATAAAGCAATCTCATCCTCAAAATAGCCATTTAGCTCGATTGCCTGAATCTCCCTGGCAATAATCATTGTATCAATCTGGTGCTCTTTTGAGAACAAAGATGTTTCTCCCGGACGATAGGTATGGTATGTAATTCCAAGCCCATATCTTAGATGATGATTTGAGATATTTGTCTGCTCGAAATTGAATTTTAAAATCAGATCCTGAATCCTTGCCGTATATCCATTTCTTGTAACAATTTCCGGAAAAAGTGCTGTTGATTGTGTATCTGTAAATGACCTGTTATATGAATAACTATAGCCGGTATATGCGAAGGTGAGCGTGCTGAATATCCCCTTGTTGAAGATATGGTTCCAACGCAATGAGTGAATATTGTTGCCCCATTTAAGCTGGTTGTTTTCTGATAAATTAACCCTGGTATCAGGTTCTATATGACCATTGTCCAGTCCATTATAAAGACTGTAATAGATGGAATTTTTATCATTGATTTTATAATTCAGGCTACCATTCAAATCATAGAAATAATATCCGGCCCTGGCGTTGGTATTAATGCGTAATATCGGGCGAAAAAAGAGATCATAATATGTTCGTCTTGCGGCCAACATAAATCCCAATTTATTTTTTACTATGGGCGCTTCCACTGTTACCTGAGAAGAAAGCAATCCTACATTCCCGTTGAGCTTGAACTCCTTCAGATTACCTTCTTTCATTTTAACATCAATTACGGAAGACAATCGTCCGCCATATCGCGCCGGCAATCCCCCTTTAATAAAATTGGTGCTGCGTATTGCATCGGTATTGAATACTGAAAAGAATCCCATCAAGTGACCAACATTGTAGACCGGAACCTCATCAATAAGCATCAGGTTCTGGTCCAGGGAACCACCCCTGACATAAATACCCGAACTGCCTTCCACGCCTGTTTGTACTCCTGGTAGATGCTGGATGGTTTTTAAAATATCAGATTCTCCAAGGAATGAAGGAAGTTTTTTAGATAATTTAAGTGGGATGTTCATTTCACTCGCTCCGGAAACGTTTTGCAGGGGTTTATTTCCAAATACGATTACTTCAGAGAGTTCGTTGGACGAAACCAGATCGATACTGAGAATAGTATCCTTCAGACCCTGAACCGAAATGGTCTTTTGCGTGTACCCGACATACGATACGGTTATTTTGGAATCTGCAGTCGTTGGTTTGAATGTGAAGTAACCATAATGATTTGTTGTTGCCGCATTATTTGATCCTGTTTCAATGATCACCGCTCCTGCCAGTAATTCTCCTGAAATACTGTCCGATACTACTCCGGAAATCACAGGTGGCTGGGGAAATGCCCTGACCGGGCACATGGTCATTAAAAAAGGCAGACAATAGTAGAAAAAAAATGTGATGGGTGATTTCTTCACAACTTTTGTTTTCAATAGATCCCTATTTGCCAAGCTTTATTGATAGGCCAATCTGACTCAGGTTTTTTTCACCGTATCCGACTTCACCAAAAATACCAAGTCTTTTAAAAGGATTGTACTCGATCCCTATATATCCCCCATAATCAAATCCGGTTTCCTGAACAAGCATTGCCTGATATTCCGTTGGGTAAAGATTGTAAGCTCCGATTTTACCCCTTATATAAAACCCGACTTTCGGATCAGGCGCTTTATTATAGAGTGGAGTGAAATAAAAAGTAGCGGATAAACCATAAAGAATTATGTGCGTTCCAATTACACTCTTACCAGTAACATAACTATACAATTTAGTTGCACCATAGCCAAATTGAACACCACCAGCAATGTATTTACTTGCCCTGTAATTTACATTCAGACCATATACTCAGTATACATTTCCGTATCTGAGGGATCCCAAATCTGACAGGCCAATTCTTACATCAATATTACCTGGTTGAGATTTATCCTGTGCAAACGATGGAACGGATAATAATATCAGTATTAGGATGTACAATAGTTTTTTCATGTTTAGAAGGTCAATTAGATTTATTTAGCTAAAAAAATATTCTCCAACGTTAAGTGACGATAGAAACAATTCACGTGTCAACAGTCAAAAAAGGGTTAAAAATTATAACCTACCAAGAGAGATTAAGCTCTTGGTAGGTTATATTATTTATAGACTTACTGACCTGATTTTTACATAACCAGTCCCTGATATTTGTTCATCATAACTACTCCATGATTCCGAACCTCCCATTCCGATATCAATCCGGAATGTTTGATAGTATTCATCTGATCCGCTTGCTCTGAAATCAACAGTCCAATAGTCCTGCCATTCCTCATCATAAATATATAC